>JAZRLW010000214.1:0-6594 GCA_045647025.1 Eubacteriales bacterium | reverse complement strand
TGAGCCTATTTATGATACGCAGGACGCAGACGCGACAATATCAAAGCTTTTCCCCTGTAATTATGGAAAGATAATACAGATAAGAGAGAACGTTGCTGTAAGATTTACCGATATAGGCCATCTCCTCGGTTCATCCTCCATTGAGGTATGGCTCACAGAGGACGGCGTTACCCAAAAGGCGGTATTCAGCGGCGACGTTGGAAACATAGACCAGCCCATACTCAGCGATCCCCAGCCCACGGCGGATGCGGATATGGTGGTAATTGAGTCCACCTACGGCAACAGATACCACCCCGAAAAGCCCGACTACGTGGCGAACTTTACCCGCATAATACAGCAGACCTTTGACCTGGGCGGCAACGTAATAATCCCCTCTTTTGCGGTGGGTAGAACCCAGGAAATACTCTATTTTATCCGCGAAATAAAGGAAAAAGGACTGGTCAAGGGACACGATGGATTCCCCGTTTACGTTGACAGCCCCATGGCAATAGAGGCAACCAGCGTATTCCTTCAGAGCTATGAAGAAAACTTTGACGAGGAGACCAGAGAACTGCTCCGCCAGGGTATAAACCCCATATTCTTTGAGGGTCTGAATCTGGCCGTTTCGGCAGACGAATCAAAGCTTATTAACGAAAACAAGACCCCGAAGATAATCATTTCCGCCAGTGGAATGTGTGAGGCAGGCAGAATAAGACATCACCTTAAGCATAACCTTTGGAGAAAGAACTGTACCGTACTTTTCGTTGGATATCAGGCGGAGGGAACCCTGGGCAGAGATATCCTTGAGGGAAAGAAAAAGGTAAAGCTTTTCGGTGAAAAAATAGACGTTAAGGCTCGCATAGAGTTTCTTGACGGCGTAAGCGGACACGCAGACAAGAAGGGACTTCTTACATGGCTTGAAGGCTTTGAGAAAAAGCCCGCGGCGGTATTTGTAAACCATGGCGACGACGGAAGCGTAATTGCCTTTACTCAAGCCCTTAATGATCTTGGATACAACGCCTACGGCCCATACAGCGGCACAGAATACGACCTTAAAGAGGGTAAAATAGTTTACGCGCCCCAAGGTGTACTTACCGAAAAGGCAAAGGACGAAAAGGCTCAAAACTACCACTATAACGAGCTTATAAAGGCGGTTGAGGAGCTGACCGAGGTTGCGACGGCATCAAAAGGTATTGCAAACGGCGACCTGCGAGAAGCCACGGCGGCCATAAACAGAATAACGGCAAGACTAAAAAGATAAAGAAAAAAATGGAGATGCGGTTGCATCTCCATTTTTCTCTATATCATCTTTGAAAACTCTCTTGGCGAAAGGCCGTATTCCTTTTTAAAGGCTTTATAAAAGACGGAATAGTCGGAAAACCCACACCTTTCAGCCACGGATTCAAGCCCCTCTCCTTCCGAAATAAGGCTCTTGGAGAGTATAAGGCGGCGTTGGGTTAAAAATCTGTGAAAGCTCGTGCCCATAGTGTCGTGAAAGACCTTGTTTACCGTGCCTCGGCTGACGTAAAAGTGGGCGGCCACCGACTCAAGAGTCAAGTGGGAGTCTATATTTGACTCAATATACTCTATAATGGAGTTGATAAGGGTTGGTTTTTCGGCCCGGGGTTTTCTTGTTTCCTCCGAGGAAATTGCTCTGTAAAGGTGAGTAAGAATAAGAAGAGCTATGGCGGCAGAGGCCTCCTCGGTACCCACGGCCTCACTCTCCGCCTCCTTAATACCATCGATAAAATAATCCCCTATATAATCCCACCTGGTACCCCTGGTACGGAGAAGGTATATGCCGCCTACAGCCCCTATTTTC
This sequence comes from Eubacteriales bacterium, assembly GCA_045647025.1. Classification (GTDB taxonomy): domain Bacteria; phylum Bacillota; class Clostridia; order Oscillospirales; family UBA644; genus JAZQLP01. Next base: position 4,793 of record JAZRLW010000214.1, on the reverse strand, counting down.
GTGTGGGGAAAGATGTGTGCAACCTTTGACATAAAGTCCGCCGTGACCCAAAGAATATCCCTCTCGTAAGGGTACTGCATACCCTCGGGTAAAATGGGGCTATGACTGATTCCTGGGGCAACGACTATTATATCCCCTGATTTCAGTCTGTACCTGTCGGCACCAACCAAATATTCAACTCTATCCGATGCACGACAGAAAACCACCTCGTAAAAGGAGTGGGAATGTATGGATATACTGTGCCCAGAGTAGGTCCTGTCTGTATGGAAGTTTACAAAGTTTGACGACATCTGCAATTCCTGGTAAAGATTGCCCACGGCTATACCCTTATCGGCAAGATATTTTATTATGGCGTAATATTCTTCTTCGGTTCGGGGCCTTGCAAAATGCCTTTTAAGGTCCCTGATAATCTCACTCTTCACAAATTTCTCCAATTTTGAACTATTTTTTGCGTTTTCGTATCTATTATATCACAAGATTGTCCGATTTGCAATATTTATTGAGAATTTTGCAATTTTATTTCAAAATGAAATATGATACAATATATGACAGAACTATTAAATAAATTATGTTCGGAGGTAAACTACAATGGCTAAAATCAAAAAGCCTGCCGGTGGTCTCAGAGTTAAGCACTGGGTAGGCTACATGTTCGGCGACTGGGGCGGATGCATGACCTTCACCCTTATGGCAAGCATCTTCTCTATGTACTGTACCAACGTTTTGGGAATCAACGCAACCGTAATGGGCGTTTTGACCATTATCTGGACCATCTGGGATGCTATTAACGACCCCATGATGGGCGCTCTTATGGATAAAGCGTTTGCAAAGCATCAGAACAAGCGCGGCAAGTTCCGTCCTTGGCTGCTCAGAGCTACTCCCCTTCTTGCGGTAACCGCTATTGCTATGTGGACTGTTCCCACATTCCTTGACGGTATTCCCCTTCTCATATCCCTCTTCTCCTTTAAGATTCTTTATGAAGCAGCCTACACCATGTTCAATATCCCCATGGGCTCCCTTCTCTCTGCAATGTCCACTAACGACGCAGAACGCGCATCCCTTTCTTCTGCCCGTGGCGTTGGCTCCATGTTCGGTAACATGATTCCCGGTCTTATTGGCCCCGCAATTATTGGTTTGTTTGGCGAAAACAAGTCTACCGGTTATATGATCGTAGGCGTTGCTATGGCTATAGTCGGTTTTGTTATCTGTCTGCTCCACTACGGTATGACCGAAGAACGCAGAGTAGTTAATGAAGAAGTTAAGGCTGACGATATTAAGCTTACCGACATATTCAATGTTGTTAAGAAGAACCGTCCCTTCGTGGCTCTCTGTATTCACGGCGTATGCATCTGCACCATGCAGTATCTGGTTCAGAACATCAGCATGTACATGTATTCCGCAGTATATCACGACGTTACTTATCAGACCATCGCATCCGCACTCTCATCTCCCTTTATGATCGGTTCTATGATCCTCGTTCCCTTCATTTGTAAGAAACTCGGTCTTGAAAAGCTCATCCGTTATTCCCTTCTTGTAGGCGGCGCATTCTGCGCACTCCTCTTCGGCATGCACCTTGTTATGGACGTTAATCCCCTTGTTCACGGCGTTATCCTTGGTATCGGCTCCGGTATGGCTATGGTATCCATTCAGATGCAGTGGGGTCTTGTTGGCGAAGCTATCGACTATAACGAATACATCACCGGCAAGAGAACTGAGGGCTCCATTTACGGTACCTTCAATCTTTCCCGCCGTATCGGTCAGACCGTAGGTCTTGGCTTTAGCTTCTTTGCTCTTGACTGGATCGGTTACATCCCCGAGCTGGAAACCCAGGCTACAGCTACTATTTTCGGATTCAAGGCTCTCTGCGTACTTACTCCCGCAGTATTCATCCTCGGCTCTTGGGCAGCATTTAAGTTTGTTTGGAACATCACTCCCGAGATCCGTGCAAAGATGGCTGAAAAGAAGGCCTCTATGGCAGCAGCTACTCCCGTAGAAGAAGCTCCCGCAACCGTAGAATAAACCGACAAATAATCATAAATCAAAAAGGGGCGGCGAATTCTTCGCCGCCCTATATAATAGGTATAAATATGGAATATATTATTAAGACTCCTTGCGGGGAGGTACAGGGCGTACTCGCACAAGAAGGCATAGTAGCCTACAAGGGCATACGCTACGCCACCGCAGGCAGATTTGAATATCCCACCGAGGTAACCTCTTGGGAAGATGTGTATCAGGCCACAGAATACGGAGCCTGCTCCTATCAGCCCCGCTCCTTCTATAACGAAGAGGACATGCCAAAAAAGATATTTTACTACAACGAATTCCGCAAGGGCAGAAGCTATGAATATAGCGAAGACTGTCTCTTCTTAAACATTTTCACCCCCGAAGAAAAGGGCGAAAAACTCCCCGTAATTCTATATATTCACGGCGGAGGATTCACCGGAGGGTGCGGACACGAAAAGCATTTTGACGTCCCCGTATGGCCTAAAAAGGGCGTTATCGGCGTAACCATTAACTACCGCTTGGGCCCCTTGGGATTTGCCGTACTTCCAGAACTTAAGGAAGAGGCGGGATACACGGGCAACTACGGTCTTTACGACCAGGTTACCGCAATTTCCTGGGTTAAGCATAACATAGAAGCCTTTGGCGGCGACCCCGAAAACATCACCATTATGGGTCAGAGTGCAGGCGGCATGAGCGTACAGCAGCACTGTCTGTCACCCTTGACAAAGGGGCTTTTCCATAAGGCAGTTATGAGCAGCGGCGGCGGAGTGATAAAGGCTCTTACGGCGGCTGAACCCGATAAAAACTACCCCTTCTGGCAGTCGGTCATGGAAAAGACGGGAGCAAAGACCCTTGAAGAGTTCAGGGCAGTTCCCGTTGAAAAGCTCTTTGAAGCCTGGAACGAGCTTAAGAAGACCACTCCCGGCGGAGCCGCTACCCCCTGCATTGACGGACGTCTTGTGGTGGGTAAGGGATACGAGCTCCTTGAAAAGGGCGAACATCACAAGATACCCTATATGATAGGAACCACAAGCCACGATATGATGCCTCCCCTCCTCTACGGAATGGCAAAGGATTGGTGCAAGGTCCAGACCTCACCCGCATATCTTTGGTTCTTTGGAAGAAATCTGCCGGGTGACAAACACGGCGCTTGGCACTCCGCAGACCTGTGGTATTGGTTCGGCACGATGAAAAACGGCTGGAGACCCTTTAACGAAAAGGACTACGCCCTTTCAGAGGAAATGGTAGACAGACTTACAGCCTTTGCAAAGACAGCAAGTCCCAACGTGGAAGGCTACCCAGAGTGGACGTCGGGCGGTGAAAAGGCCATGACCTTTGGAGACAAGGACACCAAGGCCGCAAACCCCTCAATGTTTAAGCTTTGGGTGACAATGTTTACCAATAAGGCTCCCGGTGAATAAAAAAATAAGGTATATAGCAAAAGAGAGATGCAATTGCATCTCTCTTTTGCTATATCTTAACTGAATTATACGTTATACTTTTTCACTATGGCATCAAGAATATCGTACTTCTCGTACATATCCATAGATAACTTCATCTGAGCTCTGGTGCGGACGAGATTATGCTCGGGATATGCGATCTTGAAATACTTATCCCCTGCAAGGTAGTCGGCAAAAAATCTTGCAGCAAGCTCAACGGTAACGATAATGGCGCCCCAAACCATATTGTCTATCTCTGTGGGGGTAAAGAAGCCCTTGTTTTTGCCGATAAAGCCCTTGGTAAAGGCCTCAAACATCTCAATATCAACGCCCATTTTGCTAACGTCCTCAACGTCCTCCTCGGCGGTGGCGGCGGCAGTGCGGATAGCATCTCCAAAGTCGATTACCGAAAATCCGGGCATTACGGTGTCAAGGTCGATAATGGAAAGGGGCTCCTTTGTTTGGGAGTCGATAAGTACGTTATTGAACTTTGTATCGTTATGGGTTACGCGGAGAGGCAGTTTACCTTCCTTATTAAGGTCAAGGAGTCGTGTAACCTTTTCTTTCCAGAAGTTAAAGTATTCAAGTTCCTCTTTTACAGCGGCTACACGGCCAACCTCGTCAAGACGGATAGCCTCATAGAGATTTTCAAATCGCCAGGGAGTGTTGTGGAAATCCTTGATAGTTTCGTGAAGGGTATGTACGGGGAAATCGTCAAGCATACGCTGAAATTCACCCAGAGCAGCACCTGCTCCAACCAAAAGCTGAGGATCCTCAACCACATTGTAAGTGCAAGAGCCGTCTATAAAATCGTATACTCTCCAGAAACGGGCATCGTCGTCAATAAATCCGTAATCACCCGAAGGGGTACTGCGGAAGTTGAGTACAAGTCGGGTGGAATCCACACCCATAGCCTTGTATTTGTTTCTTATATGCTCGGTAACGGCAACTATGTTTTCCATTACCTCTGTAGGCTTTTTAAAAACATAGGTATTTACAGCCTGAAAAACAAACTGATTGCCGTTTGCATACTTAACGTAAAGGGTATCGTTTATGTGACCAGAGCTGAACCTTTTAATTTCAGCTATTTCTCCTTCAAGACCGAATTTTTGGCCAACGGATGTGAGGAACTGTTTAAATTCGGGGGATGATATATCCAATGTCATATTTTTCTCCAATTTTCTTTCTTTGCCCAATTATATATCATAAATATCCTTTTGTCAACCCTCGGTCTTTTCGGGGCGAGGCTCGCGGGGAGGCTTTTCCTTGCTTAAGAACTGATAATACTGACACTCAAGACGTCCGTTATAAAGCTTGCGGCGCTTGTCGGCGTGACGTCCGAAGCACTTTTCA
>JAZRLW010000213.1:0-4979 GCA_045647025.1 Eubacteriales bacterium | reverse complement strand
CCACTCGTCAAGGAGCTCCTTAACACCCAGCTGACGGGGTGCGCCCGCAATAATAACGGTAAAGTTGCAGGAAAAGCTGTCTTCAAGGGGAGTTGCCTTGTAGAGCTTCTGCATAAGCTTATCAGCATCGGTACCTCTCTTGAGGTCGATGGCTATTTTAAGACCGTTAATGTCGGTTTCATCTCTGATGTTACTTATTTCCTTGATCTTGCCACCCTTTACAAGCTCAACTATCTTGTCGATAATGGCTTCTGCGGTGGTAGTATAAGGAATTTCAGTTATTTCTATGAGGTTTTCTTTCTTATCGTAGGTATATTTCGCCCTTACCTTAAAGCTACCGCTACCCGTTTCGTATATCTTACGCATCTGCTCTGCATTGTAGATAATCTGACCGCCCGTGGTAAAGTCGGGGGCAGTAAGGGTAAGCATTACGTTATGATCGGGGTCCCTTATAAGCTCTGCGGCGGTGTGGCACACCTCTGCAAGGTTAAAGGAACAAATATTGCTTGAAAGACCTACCGCAATACCCTGATTGGGGGAAACGAGAATATTGGGGAAGGTTACGGGCAAAAGGGTGGGCTCCTTGAGGGTTCCATCGTAGTTATCGACGAAATCAACAACGTCCTTATCTATATCTGCAAACACCTCGCCGCAGAAGGGGTCAAGCTTTGCCTCGGTATATCGGGGTGCAGCGTAGGCCATATCGCGGGAATAATGCTTACCAAAGTTACCCTTTGAATCAATAAAGGGCTTTATAAGAGCGTCGTGTCCCCTTGCAAGACGTACCATTGTTTCGTAAATGGCGGCGTCACCGTGGGGATTGAGCTTCATAGTCTGACCAACGATATTGGCAGACTTGGTCTTTGCACCGTTGAGAAGGCCCATTTTATACATGGTATAAAGAAGCTTTCTGTGGGAGGGCTTAAAACCGTCTATTTCGGGAATAGCTCTGGCTATGATAACGCTCATAGCGTAGGGCATAAAGTTCTCTTCAAGGGTCTGAGTTATGGGAACAGCCTTGGTGAATTTTTCTGACATCGCTATTTCCTTTCTTAAATATCGGCAAGATCGAGGAACTTATTACCGTTTTCAGCAATATATTCCTTACGGCCGGGAAGGTCGTTGCCGAGGAATACGTCAAAGCAACGGGCGGTAGCCTCCGCCTCCTCGGGAGTAACGGAAATAAGACGTCTGGTTTCGGGCGCCATGGTGGTCAAGCGCATCATATCGGGCTCATTTTCACCGAGACCCTTGGAGCGCTGAACAGAGTATTTACCCTTGATATCGGCAACGATATCGTTCTTTTCCTTATCTGTGTAAGCAAAGAGGGTCTTATCCTTTGTGGTTATCTCGTAAAGAGGAGATTCTGCAATAAACACCTTATGCTCCTTTATAAGGGTGGGCATAAGTCTGTATATCATGGCAAGGATAAGGGTTCTGATGTGGTATCCGTCCACGTCGGCGTCGGTACAGATGACTACCTTGGAGAACTTAAGGTTGTTAATATTGAACTCGGCAAGGTTCTTGTTACCCTTGGCGGATATTTCCACGCCGCAGCCCAAAATCTTGATTATATCGGTAATTATCTGATTTTTAAATATCTGATTGTAGTCGGCGGTAAGACAGTTGAGTATCTTACCTCTTACGGGGATAACCGCCTGGAACTCGGCATCACGGGCAAGCTTTACAGAGCCCAACGCAGAGTCACCCTCCACTATATAAAGCTCACGGCGGGAAACGTCACGGGTACGGCAGTCAACGAATTTTTCAACTCTGTTGGCAATATCAACCTCGGCGGTAAGCTTCTTTTTAATGTTAAGACGGGTCTTCTCGGCGTTTTCACGGCTACGCTTGTTTATGAGCACCTGCTCCATTATCTTGTCGGCTTCCTGCTTATGCTCAATAAAGAATACCTCAAGATTATGACGGAGAAACTCAGTCATACACTCCTGGATAAACTTATTATTGATAGCCTTTTTTGTCTGGTTTGCATAGGAAACCACGGTGGAGCGATTGTTTGAAATGAATATGAGGCAGTCCTCGATATCCTGGAAGGTTATCTTCTGCTCGTTTTTGGTATACTTGCCGTTTGACTTTATATAAGCATCAATGGCGGACACGAAGGCAGACCTTACGGCCTTATCGGGAGAGCCGCCATGCTCCAAAAACGAAGAGTTATGGTAATGCTCAATGAGATTTACTTTATTTGAAAAAGAGAAGGAAACGCTTAACTGAACCTTGTACTCGGGCTTGTCTTCCCTATCGCGGCCTTTTCTTTCGCCGCTCCAGAACACGGGCTCGCAAAGGACGTCCTCCCCTGCTATTTCGCGGAGGTAATCCACTATACCGTTGGCATAGTAGAAGGTCTCTTTTACGATGGAGCCGTCGGCCTTTTCGTAATTGAGCTTGAGGGTCAGGCCGCCGTTTACAACGGCCTGCTTTTTCATAACCTCACGGAAATATTCAAGGGGCATAACGATATCGGTAAATACCTCAATATCGGGGCGCCATTTTATACGGGTACCGCTTTTATGGGTATCGGGAGTCTTTTCAAGCTGCTTATCCTTGCTTCTCTGTGCAGGCTTACCCTTCTTAAAGTGAAGGTTATACCTATACTGCCCGGAATACACCTCCGCATCCATATACTCGGATGCATACTGGGTGGCACAAAGGCCAAGACCGTTAAGACCGAGAGAGAATTCGTAGGCGGTGGAATCGTTCTTATCGTACTTACCGCCCGCATACATTTCGCAGAAAAGAAGCTCCCAGTTGTAGGCCTTCTCCTTTTCGTTGTAGTCTACGGGGATACCTCTACCCTCGTCGATAACCTCAACGGAATTGTCCTTGTAATAGTTTACGGTTATTGTCTTACCGTGACCTTCCTTGAACTCGTCGACGGAGTTTGAGAGTATTTCAAAAAACGAATGGCAGCAGCCGTCAAGTCCGTCAGAGCCGAATATTACGGCGGGACGGAGACGGACTCGGTCAGCGCCCTTCAGGGATATTATACTGTCATTATCGTACTGCTTGTCCTGTTTCATGCTGTTTCCTTTAAAAGATATTTGCTGAAATAAAAATTACTTGGTGAAGTAGTCAACGCCAGCGCCGAAGAGATCCATAAAGTGAGCGCCGGGAACGTTCTTGTAAAGATCGTCACCGAATCTTTCGGAGTGAGCCATCTTACCCATGATTCTGCCGTCGGGAGAAAGGAGACCTTCAATACCGTGGTAAGAACCGTTGGGGTTAGCGTCGGTATGGGGAGCAACCTTGCCGAACTCGTCAACGTACTGGGTAGCAACCTGACCGTTAGCCATAAGGTTTGCAAGAATCTCGTCGGATGCACAAACCAGACGGCCTTCACCGTGAGAAATGGGAACGGAGTAGATTTCGCCAACCTGACATCTGGAGAGCCAGGGGGATTTTGCGGAGGAGATTACGGTATCAACCATATTGGAACGGTGTCTGCCTATGGTGTTAAAGGTAAGGGTGGGCGCCTCGGGTGTGGGGTCACATATCTTACCGTAGGGCAACAGACCAAGCTTGATAAGAGCCTGGAAACCGTTACAGATACCGAGGATAAGACCGTCTCTGTTTTCGTAGAGCTCGGTTACAGCCTCTGCAATACGGGGATTTCTGAAGAAGGTAGCGATAAGCTTACCGGAGCCTTCGGGTTCGTCACCGCCGGAGAATCCGCCGGGGAACATGATTATCTGAGATCTCTTTATAGCCTCTGCAACAGCGGTAACGCTTTCGGTTACTGCGGCAGGAGTAAGGTCTCTTACAACAATTATTTCAGACTCAGCGCCTGCCTTTTCAAAGGCCTTTGCGGAGTCATATTCGCAGTTGGTACCCATAAATACGGGGATAAGAACTCTGGGCTTTGCAACCTTGATTGCGGGAGCGCAGGCGTGCTTTTCGGTGTAAGCAAGGGGCTTTTCTTCACTTCCGTAGGGAGCGGCCTTGGTGGGAAATATTCCTTCAAGGGGCTTTTCCCATTCGGTGATGAGGGCTTCAAGGTCAGCCTTTTCGGAGCCGAGGGTGATGTTTCTTTCAGCCTTGGTCTTACCGATATTAATCTCACATTCGCAGGCAGAGCCCTCGAATACGAAACCGGTTACGGGACGGAAAGCATCGAAGCCTTCGTTAAATTCAAAGCCTATCTTGTTACCTACGGCCATCTTGAATACAGCCTCTGCGGGAGAGGTGTTTATCATAGGCCAGCAAGCGGTAATCTTGCCTGCCTTGATGGCGGCGGTTATCTTGGAGTATACCTTCTTAAGTCTTTCATAGCAAGGCACTCCGTATTCATCAGTTTCAATAGCAATCATATTAACGTTGCTACCTGCAGCCTTGAACTCAGGAGAAATGAGCTCGGAGGCATCGGCTGCGGAAACTGCAAAGGAGCAGAGTGTGGGAGGAACGTCAATATTTTCAAAGGTACCGGACATAGAGTCCTTACCGCCTATGGAAGCGGCGGAAAGCTTAAGCTGTGCCTTAAGGGCGCCGAGGAGGGCGGCCAAGGGCTTGCCGTAGCGGTACTTGTCGGCATTGGGCTTTTCAAAATATTCCTGGAAGGTAAGCCATACCTTTTCGTGAGAACAACCAGCGGCAACCAGCTTGGAAACGGAGGCTATAACTGCCGTCTGAGCACCGTGGTAGGGGCTCTTTTCAAGAACGGCGGGGTCACAACCGTAAGCCATAACGGAAGCGGTAAGGCTGTCTGCAACCTTGCCCTCGTGTCTGAACACGGGAAGCTTTGCGGCCATAACGTTGGAGGGAGTGAGCTGATACTTACCACCATAGGGTACAAATACGGATGCGGCGCCTATAGAGGAGTCGAATCTTTCTGTAAGACCTCTCTTGGAGCAAACGTTAAGGGAGGATACAAGGTCGGTATATTCGGTTACAAAATCTTTATTTTCAAGGGTCTTTACGGTGTGAGAGGGAGCCTTTACAGCAACGTCAACGCTTCTCTTTGC
>JAZRLW010000212.1:0-1625 GCA_045647025.1 Eubacteriales bacterium | reverse complement strand
TAATTGTCTTCCTAAGCCCGCTTGGCCTCCGACTTAAGACACCATAAGGGGAAATACAGTGGCAAAGAAATCCTTAACCAGTGCAGGCGTTTCCGTAACGGCGGAAACAAGCCTGTCAGCTTTAAATCTGTAACGTGAGCCCCTAAATAAATATCTGAGTGCCATAAAGGACATAGCACAGAAGGTACTGAGGGTTACGCCCAATATTGCACCGCCGACAACAACCTCAACGGGATATCCTTTTTTGAAAAGAAACAATGCTATACCATATCCTGCGCAAAGCTTAACCGCCGCCTCAATAAGGTTTGAAATAGCGGTGGGTACCATATTGTCAAAGCCCTGAAAATACCCCTTAAACAGAGCAACCACCGATATACAGAACACAGCAGGCATAAGAGCTACCATAGCAAAATAGGCGTCCTCGCTGTTCATAAACACGGCAATGGGCTTTGCAAAGATTGTACCTACTATGGAAATCACAGCACCGAGGGTTACAAATACGGATGCAGCTATCTTCATAGTACGGCTTATATCACGAGGCTTATTAAGAGCGATTGCTCGAGAAACCATAACCGCGATACCCGTAGGCATTCCCGACGTTGCCAAAGAAAGTAGCACGATATAGACGCTGTATGCAGAGGAATAATATCCCATGGCTGCAGCGCCAACAAGGTTTGTTAAGGGTATTCTGAATATTGCTCCAATGAGCTTTACGAGGAAACCCGATACGGCAAGTATAAATGCGCCGTACACAAAATCCCGTTTCTTTTCCATATACTGACCTTCTTTTACCGAAAATGCCGATTAATATCTATATCTTTATTATTATACCACTTTTTTTCATAAACTTCAATAGGTAAAACACTTATTTCACTATTCTTTCCGTATTAAAGGCAACAAATAGGCAGATAAAGTTCCTCTTTTATTCGATTTTTAAACTCATATTTGCCTTTTTTCAGGGTTATAATTACTTTACCGCACAACGGAATAGTGAACAGGGGCGCCGAATCCATTCGGCTGTGATGAGAGATAACGGTCTTGATGTCCCTTATAACCTGATATGGGTAATGCCAACGTAGGGAGTTCAGATTCAGTAGTAAAAATTCTGACTGTTTACCGCAAGCACTTGCCTGTTTGCGGTAATTTTTTATACAGGAGGATTTTTATGAAATCTGAAAAAAGCAAAAAACTTCGCATTCTTACAGAGTGCGCCATCATGGTGGCCCTAGCTACGGTACTTTCCCTTTTGAAAATTTGGGAAGCTCCTTTGGGCGGTGCCGTTACCCTCTTTTCTATGGTTCCCATTATCCTTATCTCCTACCTGCATGGTTGTAAATGGGGGCTGGCTACAGGATTCGTTCACTCAGTTATCCAGTTACTTCTGGGATTTGGTAACGTAATGTACGTTCCCTCTGCAACCGGAGTTGTACTGTGTATAGGACTTGATTACCTGATTCCCTTTACTCTTATCGGTCTTGCGGGAATATTCAGAAACGTTACAAAAAAGGATATCATCAACGTTATTCTCGGAAGCCTTACGGTCTGCATTATCAGATACGCAAGCCACGTTGTGGTTGGCGGTGCAGTTTGGTACGAGCTTACCAAGGCGGGAGATTGGAACGAGT
>JAZRLW010000211.1:0-4475 GCA_045647025.1 Eubacteriales bacterium | reverse complement strand
CCTTGCAGGACTTAAAAACGTAAGCATTATTCACGGTAAGGGCACGGGTGCTCTCCGAAATGCTGTAAAAGCATCACTTAAGAGAAACAAACTGGTTGACACCTTCAGACTTGGAGTATACGGAGAAGGAGAAACGGGTGTAACGATAGTCACACTCAAATAAGCAAATGAGTCTTGACTTACTCAAAAAACAGATAGCAGAGGGAAATTTCTCCAGATATTATTATTTCTCGGGTCAGTGCCTCTACCTTAAGAGATTCTATCTTGAATCCCTTAAAAAGGCTATGATACCCGAAGAAGCATATACCACCGACGTAATAATTCCCGACATAAAGGAAGTAACGGCGGAGGATCTTTCGGATATGGCAGGCAACGTATCCCTTCAGTCCGAAAGAAAAATGATAATTCTCAAGGATCTTCCCCTCTCTTCCGATATTTTCAAGTACCTCATAAAAGATCCGGACATGATACCCGAAGGAACCGCGGTAGTCTTTATATCCGAGTACCTCAAGTACGATACCCGTCTTAAAAGCTATAAGGAATTCGAGTCTTTCATAAAGAAAGAAGGTCTGTCTGTAGAGGTTGAGCAGCCCGACAGAGGAACCCTCGTAAAATGGGTGGCGCAAAATTTCAGAAAGCTGGGAAAGGCCATTTCGGAGCAGGATATTCATTATCTACTTGACAATACCGACAACGAAATGTACGCCCTCAAAAACGAGATAGACAAGCTGGCATCCGCAACTCTTGAGCAGACGGTTACGCGAAAGAATATAGACTCCCTCTGTATCTTTACCCTTGAGTCAAACTCCTTTAAGATAACAGATGCTATCCTTAATAGAGATGCAGATACGGCTTACAGCGTTATAAACGACCTTATTCAGCTGGGAACAGACCCAAATATGCTCCTGGGTGTAATATACAAGGCCGTAACCAATCTCTGCAAAATAAAGATGTTGGCCGACCAGGGTTGTTCAGTAGGAGAAATAGCCTCTGCGACAAAGATACGCGACTTTATTATTAACAGAGATCTGCGACGTCTGAGAGGTATTTCTTCGGAAAATCTTATGAAGGCCGCAGAAGCCTGCATTGAAGCCGACCTTGAATCAAAGACATCGTCTTCCGACGGGGTAGAAACCATAACTAAGCTTATAGCACTTTGTCTGACTGTTATATGAGAACCGATAAAATTATTATTGTTGAAGGAAAATACGATGCCGCGGCCGTAAAAAGGGTCTGTGAGGCCACCGTTATAGAAACCAACGGTTTTGGATTGTTTAAGAATAAGGAGTTAAAGAACTTTATTCGTAAATATGCTCAAAAGCGTGGTGTGGTTATCCTTACCGACAGCGACGGGGCAGGATTCCTTATACGAAAGCATATTGAAGGTATTGTTGATAAAAAATACATCACCAACGCCTATATTCCCCGTATTGAGGGAAAGGAAAAAAGAAAAGCCACCGCATCAAAGGAAGGTCTTTTAGGGGTTGAAGGAATGAAGGACTCTACCCTTCTTGACGTCCTGAAAAGAGCAGGGATTGAGGATACTCAAACCACCGCTATCCCCGCACGCACAATAACAAAGATTGACCTTTTTGAGGACGGATTTTCGGGCGGTGCAAATGCCGTAAATAAAAAAAGACTCCTCTTAAAGGAGCTTGAGCTTCCCCTGACATTGTCAACAAACCGTCTTTTGGAAGCTATGAACGTATTTATAACCTACGATGAATATAAAGATATCGTAGAAAAAATATCCGCTATGGATCCGGCAGATATGGAGGGAGAAAAAACAGTTTAATCGGTTTTTTCCCTTGAAATACTCCATTTTTTATGGTATAATTTATCCAACGGTCCGGACCGTTGGTAAACCCACCTAAAATAACAAAGAAAGGGGGATATGAACAAAAATGACCAATAGAATTTACAACGAGGTGGCTGTCCTCTGATATAGGGCTTAATTGCCTTACTGATGACAAATGGCCCGAAGTTTCACGAGGACAGATAGGGCGGGCAGATATGGGATAAATATTCCCTCTGCCCCCTTCTCGCCGTATACCCGACAAAAAATATCAAACAGATACATAACGGAGAAGAAATGAAGTACAGAAACGCAAAAAACGTTCTTCCCCGCGAACTTCTGGATGCAGTACGGGAATACGCATCGGGCGAACTCCTTTACATCCCGAAAGCCGATGCACAAAGGTCGGAATGGGGCACACTCACGGGCACCCGTTCCATGCTTAAGGAGAGGAACACCGCTATAAGAGTTGCATATGAACGAGGTTCCGAGATAACCGACATAGCAAAAAAATTCTGCCTGTCCACCGACAGCATTAAAAAAATCGTATATTCTTCAACCGATAAGGAGGAAGATATATGAGAGTTTTATTATTCCCACAGAAGCAACGAGAAAGAACAAGGTCTGTAGCTTATTTGCTACAGACCTTTTAAGTTATATTATGTTCTGAAAAGAAAGTATAAATAATACGCAAGTAATAATAACCATAATGGCCACAATAGTAACGCCAAGGGAGAGTTTCTTGTTCTTGGGAGCAACGCTCTGGGGTGAAGGAAGAAGTCGGGCCTTTCGGAGGGCTGTGACTATGGGCTTGTATACCAAAAGTATGAGAGCGGAGTTTATTGAGCCTTTTATAACGTTAAAAGGAAGAAAAACGGGCACCAGCATACCTGCAACCGTCTCTCTGGAAAATGCGGGAGTATACAGAGGAACCATAAAGTAGTTCCACAAGAGCATTACCGACGTGGTGACGATAATAGCGGAAATCAAGCCTATAACGGCGCCCTTCATAGTGTGAGCCTTCTTGTATATAAAGGAAGCGGTACAAGCGAAAGCGCAGGAGCTTATAAGATTCATTATTGCGCCTATAATGCCCGTATCGCTTATGGTAAACATCTCTACCACCGAAACCACAAGAGATACAACAAACGAGGACAGAGGATCAAATATAAAGCCTGCAAGAGTTATGAATACGTCCTTTGGTTCGTATTTTAAAAAGAGTACCGCAGGAATTCTGATAAGACTCACGGAAGCAAATGCAAGTGCGGCTATAACGGCCAACATTACAAGCTTTTTTGTGGATATACGTTTCATACCTATTTCTCCGTTCTATAAAATAAAAGCACCCAAAATTTGGGTGCTTAAACGTTTCAAAAAGACAGTCATATAATACGACTGTATGTTATCTTCTCTCATCCGGACTTTACCGTTGGTATCGGAATCACACCGATTCGGCCTTTCGGCTCGCGGACTTTAGTAGTAAACTATTACCGCCAGTAGGGACTTTCACCACACCCTGAAGATTATTCATTTTTTATCATTATACAAGTTATTTGTGACATATTATACATTACAAGTATTACCTTATTATGACATTTATAATTTGAGGGCCACTTCACCGAATTTATTATTTTTGTTAATATTTTTGCCATTGATTTATAGATGATTTTATGATATACTTAATATGGTGTAAATTTGGCCTAAATCAAGTGCCAGATATTTCATATAACAACTTATAACCCGTTAACTATTTAATTTTATATGAGGTGTATTATGACTGTAACAAACAAGGCCGTATTGGCTTGGGTTGAAGAAATCAAAGCCCTTACCAATCCCGACAAGGTAGTTTGGATCGACGGTTCCGATGAACAGCGCGAAGCTCTTCGCGAAGAAGCTTGTTCTACCGGCGAAATCATCAAGCTCAACCAGGAAAAGCTCCCCGGATGCTATCTCCACAGAACTGCTATCAACGACGTTGCCCGTGTTGAAGGCAGAACCTTCATCTGTACTTCCAAGAAGGAAGACGCTGGTAACACCAACAACTGGTGCGATCCCCAGGAAATGTACGCAAAGCTCAATGCACTCTACAAGGACTCCATGGTAGGCAGAACCATGTACGTTATCCCCTACTCCATGGGCGTTGTAGGCTCTCCCTTTGCAAAGATCGGTTTTGAAATCACCGACTCTATCTACGTTGTTCTTAACATGCTCATCATGACCAGAGCTGGCGAGAAGGTTGTTGAAGCTCTCGGCGACAGCGACAACTTCACCAAGGGCGTACACGCAAGAAAAGACATCGACGAAGAAAACAGATATATCGTTCAGTTCCCCGAAGACAACACCATTATGTCCGTTAACTCCGGTTACGGCGGAAACGTTCTTCTCGGTAAGAAGTGCTTTGCTCTTCGTATAGCTTCCTACCTCGCTAAGCAGGAAGGCTGGCTTGCTGAGCATATGCTCATCCTCGGCGTTGAATATCCCGACGGCGAGACCAAGTATATCTGCGCAGCGTTCCCCTCTGCTTGCGGTAAGACCAACCTCGCAATGCTCATTCCGCCCGAAATTTATGCAAAACAGGGCTATAAAGTATGGTGCGTAGGCGACGATATCGCTTGGATTAGAGTAGGCGAAGACGGTAGACTTTGGGCGGTTAACCCCGAAAACGGTTTCTTCGGAAGTC
>JAZRLW010000210.1:0-6997 GCA_045647025.1 Eubacteriales bacterium | reverse complement strand
CCCCACCCCTATCTTAACTTCTGCTCCCCCCTCTCCATAGGCATAGAGGGCGAAAACGAGTATATGGACTTTAAGGTATCCGAGATTCTCCCCTTTGAGGAAATCAAGGAAAGACTGTCCGCCAATATGCCCACGGGATTTGAGATCCTTGAGGTTTACAAGGCTAACAGAGAGTATAAAGAGGTGGAATTTGCCTCATACCGCCTTGAATTGGGTGTTAAAAAGGAAAAGGTTGAGGAGTTTATAGCTCTTCCCGAAATAAAGGTTATTAAAAAGACCAAAAAGTCCGAAAAGGAAATCGACTTAAAGGAGATTGCCACCTTCTCTGACCTTAAAGAGAACGGCGAAGGCTCGGTCATCACAATAACCCTTCCCAACAGTCAGGAATTAAGCGTAAATCCCCATTTATTTATAAACGCTCTGCTCTCTTGGGCAGAAACTCCCGATGCCCCCTTCCGCACCGTAAGGACAGCATTCCTTGACGGAAACAAAAAGAAATTTTAGGAGAAAAAGTCATGAGCAAAGTAACAAAAGCAGTCATCCTTGCCGCAGGTCTTGGCACCAGAATGCTCCCCGCCACAAAGTCGGTACCCAAGGAGCTTTTCCCCATAGTTGACAAGCCCGCCCTTCAGTATATCGTTGAAGAGCTTGCCGACAGCGGTATCAAGGATATAATGATAATCATTTCCCGTGGTAAGACCCTTATTGAGGACCACTTCGACCGCTCGCCCGAGCTTGAAGAAAGACTTCTGGCAGGTAAAAAGGAAGCCTACTACAACGAAATGCTCCGTATTGCAGGCATGGCAAACATCACCTACGCCCGTCAGCAGGAAATGAAGGGTACGGGTCACGCACTCCTTGCCGCAAGAAGCTTTACAGGCAACGACCCCTTCGTGGTTGTATACGGCGACGACGTTATTATCAACGACGAATACCCCGTTACAAAACAGCTTATCGACGCCTACGAAAAGTACCCCAAGGGTATTGCGGGCGTTCAGGAAGTATCCATGGAAGCTATCCAGAAGTACTCCTCTATGAAGGTTGAAAAGCTTGAAAACAACTGGTACGACCTTACCGATATGATAGAAAAGCCCACCCCCGAGCAGGTATTCTCCCTTTACTCCATACTGGGCAGAATGGTTCTCCCCGCAAAGATATACGATATTCTCGACACCACTCCCATGGCCGCCGCAGGTGAGCTTTACCTCACCGACGCTATGAAGACTCTTGCAAACACCGACGGTATGATAGCCGTAGACTTCGTGGGCAAGAGATACGATATGGGCAACAAGCTGGGCGTTATGGAAGCTCAGGTTGAGAGAGCCTTAAAGCACCCCGAAATCGGCGAAGGCTTCAGAGAATATCTTAAGGAACTTGCAAAAACCCTTTAAAGGATAATAAACATGGATTTTTTTCTCATAATTCTGCGATTTTTCGGAATAGTTGGAGGGATATGGGCAGGAATATGCCTTATAGCCTTCCCCCTTTCCAGATACATCCTTGTCCGAATGATACATTGGGTAAGATGCCTTTTTTCAAGGGCCAGATTTTCCCCCGTGGGGCCCTTCAGCTTTATCTTTCCCCACTTTTTTTCGGGAAAGCCCGACTACTTTCTCCTTTCGGGGAAAAAGCTCTACGCAATAAAGCTTAAAAGCTACCGCAAGACCCGTACGAAAATAACCGTCCTGTCGGATAAAAAATGGCAGATAGAAAGCATCCGCCAGCCACATCACGACACGGGTACCTTTATGTCAAAGGTTGCAGGTGCGGTCAATAAGATGATGGTACATAAGAGGTTATACAAGGCACCCACCGACCTTGCCCTTTACGCAAAGAAGATAAACAAGGCCTTGGCAAACGAGGAAATAGACTGCGTTCCCGTACTTATTATCAATCCCGCCGTATCCACGGTGGTTACCGCAAACAATCTCACCCTCATAGACGGCGACACGGTGTATTACGGAGTTGTGGTATCAGGCTCCTTCTTCCCCAAAAACGCCGCCCGTCCCGCAGTATCGGGAAAAGAGGCTTCCCGTATAATCAAGCTGGCAAAGAGTCAGCTTAAGACCAAGAGAGGATAACGCTATGGTTACGGAAATGAAACTCTTCTTTGACCCCCTCAAGGATGACCCCTCGGTAAAGCCCTTAAATAGCCACGTTCAGGCGGATATGCGCCTTGAAGAGCTTTTACATAGCTTTCTTGAAAGCCGAGACCTTGAAAGAGCCACCCTTCGCACCCTCAATCAGTTCTGCGACGACCCCGAGGTAATAAAATTCCGTCAGGACGTCATAGGCGATATGGTTGAAAACGACGGTGTGTACGACCTTTTCTGCGAGCTTGAAGAAAACGTTCGTGAGCTTAAGGTAATCCACGAGCTTAAGATGTTCAAGGAAATCCCCGAGATGTCCACCATGAAGACCTTCCTTCTTACGGAAAAGTTTGCCGCCGTATATAAGGCTATGCTTGACAGAGCAATCAATATGGAAGGTCAGATAAGCGAGGGCACAAAGTCCATTCTTGACCTTATAAAGGCCGAAGAAAATACCGCCCCCGTCAAGGCTCTCACCGACGATATAGCAGAGGTAAGAAAAGAGCTTGAGACCATTGGAAAGGTTCGCCTTAACAGATACTTCTCCAGAGGTCAGAACATAGAAAACTCAGTCCTTGCAAAGACCGACAGACCCTCCCTTACAAAGCACCTTACCGATACCGTTGCCGCCCTTGGGGTTGACACGGCAGAGGTTGAAAGGTCCGCCCTGCTTGGTCGCAAGGAGTTTACCCGTCCCGTATTTATCGCAATGTATAACCTTTATAAAGACATCTTTGCAAAGGTTGACCACTTCCACGAAAAATACCACGGATTCTTCTCCCCCACCTGGTTTGACCTTATTGAAAAGCTCAATGCCTGCATAGGCTTTGCAAAGATATTCAGAACCCTCAAAGAGAGGTCCTTCCCCTATGTCCGTGGCGTAGCCGCCCAAGAAACGGATATAAAGAACTTCTACTCCTTCTTCCTTGTAACCAGAGGATTTGACCCAGCACAGGTTGTATTTAACGACTATAAATATAACCAACAGACCTCATTCTACTTTATCACGGGTCCCAACGCAGGCGGTAAGACAATATTCCTCACCTCCGTCTGCCTCTGTCAGCTCTTCTTCCAGGCCACGGGTCTTGTTCCCGCAACCGATGCAAGGATTCGCGTATTAAGAAGGGTATACACCCACTTCCCCGTTGAAGAGTACAACGACAACTCCGGCCGTCTTGTGGAAGAGCAGGGCCGTGTGGAAGAAATCCTCCGCGATATGACCGAGGACGACTGCATGTGCCTCTTTAACGAAACCTACTCCAGCACAAAGGCAGATATTGCTTACAATATGTCCGTAGACCTCTGCGAAAAGATGATAGAGCTTAAGGCAAAGGGCCTTTTCGTTACCCACCTTCACAGCCTTAAGGACTACGCAAGAGAGACCCGCGAGCGCACCGAGCCCAATATCGGAGTGCTCACCGCCCTCAATGACGAGGACACGGGCAAGCGTATGTATAAGATAGTCCCCCTCAGTGACCAGAACTCATCCTTCGCCCTTGACATACTCAAAAAGTACGATATGACGGTGGAAAAGATGATGGAAAGAGTTGCCGCAAAGCTGAATAAGGAGGTAGAGTAAGATGTTCCCAAAGTTTGACCTTTTGTACGTAAACAAAAAAAAGACCTCCCCCTCCCCCCAGCTTGATATGGCAATGCAGAGCCTTCTCTTAAACGAGGTAGTAGAGGGAATCTCGGTAAACATCATTCTCCAGCGCCAGATATACGACCTGCTCCGATACCCCGAGCAGGACCCCGCAAACATAAACTGGCGTCTTGATATTCTCAAGGACTTCAGAAGAAACCCCACCCTTATGCACGACCTTGAGCATATCCACAGTCTTGAAAGCGCCCTTGACGAGAGCCTTAAGATAATCAAGACCTCCACCACCTCCACAAAGACCACAAACGGCAAGACCTCCACCTCGGGCAAGGAATCCTCTATCTTTACCGTGCAGACCCTTGCGGACTGTATAGTTAAGGTTTTGGCGATCTACGAGCAGTACAAGAAGGTTCTTGACCGTTCGGATATAAAATCCACCCTCTTTAATCAGATAAGGGATTTTGTAAACTCCATGGTTGCAAACCCCGCATTTGAGGAGCTTAAAAAGATAGGCTCCGACCTTACCGAAACCCTCAATCTCAACACCTCCTACGTTGTTCTTGCAAAGCTTGACGAGTACTTCCGTATGGAGGACTGCGAGATATTCCGCCTCACCGCCGACCCCTATAGCTACGACCCCTCCTCTCCCCCCATGGAGGATAAGGCTATGGACGTGGAGTTTATAGGCTTCGACCCCGAGGCTGACAAGCAGCTCGAATTCCTCTCCGAGAGAGCCATGATAAAGATGACCAACTTTATGGAATCCATAGTTGTTCAGCTCAAGGCTCCCTTTGACAGCATTAACGAGGGCTTCTATTTCTACCGATTTGCCCAGCTTCTTGAACAGAAGTACGATAAGTTCGGCCTTCCCCTCTGCCTCCCCGAGATAAACACCGAAGGAAACGTCTTTGAATGTAAGGACATTTACGACCTCTGGTATTCTATCAAGCAGGCAAAGAAGGACCCCGCAAACCGTCCCGGCGACTACCTTGTACCCAACGATGCAATTTTTGATAAGGATTGCGCATCCTATATCATAACCGGTAAAAACAATGCGGGTAAGACCGTATTCCTCCGTGCCGTTGGCGTTATTCAGGTTCTTGCTCAGGCAGGACTTCCCGTACCCTGCAAGAGTGCAGTTATCACCCCCGTAACCAATCTTTTCGCCTACTTTACCGCCCTTGATATAGGTCAGGGACGATTTGAAGAAGAGGTTGAAACCATCTCAGGCTTTATCGACATTATGCAGCCCAATGATATGTTCCTCTTTAACGAGGTATATCAGTCCACCGCATACGACGAGGCAGCCGTGGCCCTCAGCCAGTTTATAGCCGCCACCTGCGTTCTGGGTGCAAGAGTAATCTCTGTCACCCACCTTCCCGACATGAAGAAGCATATGGCTTCCCTTCAGGAACAGTACGGCTTTAAAGGCAATATCAAGTTTATGAAGGCGGAGGAAAAGGAGGGGCAGGCAACCCATAAGTTTATCCCCGACAACGAATAATCAGTAAATAATCAACCGAAAGGAATGTATATAAATGAGCGAATGCACACATGATTGCTCCACCTGCTCGGCTAACTGCTCCTCAAGACAGCAGCAGCCCCAGGATCTGACAGAAAAGCTTAACGACTTAAGCAGCGTAAAAAAGGTATACGCCGTAGTAAGCGGTAAGGGTGGCGTTGGCAAGTCCATGGTAACCTCCCTTATGGCGGTAAAATCCCAGAGAGAGGGTAACCGCACCGCAGTTCTCGACGCCGACATTACCGGCCCTTCCATCCCCAAGATGTTTGGTGTTAAGGAAAAGGCAGGCTCCGACGGTCAGCACATCTTCTCCGTTGAAACCAAGACGGGCATTCAGATGATGAGCCTTAATATGCTTATCGAAAACGAAACCGACCCCGTTGTATGGAGAGGCCCCGTTATTGCGGGCGCTGTAAAGCAGTTCTGGACCGACGTTATCTGGAAGGACGTAGACGTAATGTTTATCGATATGCCTCCCGGAACCGGCGACGTTCCCCTGACTGTATTCCAGTCCATTCCCGTTGACGGCATTATTATCGTTACCTCTCCCCAGGAGCTGGTATCCATGATAGTTGAAAAGGCCGTTAAAATGGCTAAAATGATGGATATTCCCGTTGTTGGCGTTGTTGAGAATATGTCCGGCTTTAAGTGTCCCGACTGTGGCAGCACCCACGAAATATTCGGCAAGTCCAAGATCGACGAGGTTGCAAAGGCTTGGGGCATTGAAAACGTTGCCCGCCTTCCCATGGATCCTGCCCTTGCAAAGGTTGCAGACAGCGGTCTTATCGAGCTCTTCGAGGGCGATTACCTCACCGAGTTTGAAGGCAAGCTTTAACCGAATTAACAATCCTATAAGGTATAAAAAAAAGACTCCCCGTGTGGGGAGTCTTTTTTTCTAATAAAATATCTGCGCAAATATCTTATTTGAAGAATATGGCCGTTACTTTGGGTTCGTTATCTACGTATTCAAACTTCTCTACGTAGCCCTCGGTGGGGAAGAACTTTTCAAAGGCCTTTACGTTACGGGGATCGATATAACCAATATAGTCCTGGCCGGAACGAATGGTTATCATGCTGCTTTCGTCGCTGAGCTCGAAGTCAAGCTTAACGCCCTCGGCAAGGTAGCCCTTTGCTTCGTCGTCGGGAATACCGGCAAGAAGGAAGGACATTCTTTCCATATCGCTGTCAACAGCATCGTTATACTGGGCGATATCGTTTGCAGTAGCAGTCTTCTTGAATGCCCAAAGAAGGAGCTTTGCAATTCCAAGGGGGAAGAAGATAACGTAAAGTATAAAGGTTACAACGTCCTTTTTAGACTTAAAAAGCTTCATTATGTATATGTTCTCCTTTCATAAGATTTATAATAAAGACAGAGTCTGTTATTATCAGAGCAAAAGTTTGTGCTGCCGCAGGTCGCCCTGCGACAGCACGTTCAATTTAATTCACTTGTTCACTTTTTACGTATTGTTTATTTCTTTTTCTTGGAAAGAACGATAGCAACAACGATGATTGCGATTACGAGAACTGCAGCACCGATAGCAACGGGAACAACGGGGAACTCGTTTGCGGGAGCAGGTTCTACAGGATCGGGATCAACGGGATCTACAGGATCGGGATCAACAGGATCTACGGGATCGGGATCAACGGGATCTACAGGATCGGGATCAACGGGATCTACAGGATCAGGATCAACGGGATCTACAGGATCGGGATCTACAGGATCGGGATCAACGGGATCTACGGGATCGGGATCAACGGGATCAACGGGATCGGGATCAACGGGAT
>JAZRLW010000209.1:0-2785 GCA_045647025.1 Eubacteriales bacterium | reverse complement strand
TGATAGGTCTGCCGACAACGATATAGTCGCTGCCCAGAGCCTTAGCCTTTTCGGGGGTGGTAACTCTTGACTGGTCACCGATGTCGCCGCCTGCAAATCTTACACCGGGGGTAACGGTGAGGAACTTTTCACCGCAACGTGCGTGAACCACGCCTGCCTCAAGGGGAGAGCAAACAACACCGTCAAGGCCTGCGTTCTTGGCGTTTTCGGCATAGTGCATAACTACCTCTTCAAGGGGAGCATCGATAAGAAGATCACGCTTCATAGCCTCGGGAGAGGTGGAGGTGAGCTGGGTAACTGCAATAAGCAGAGGTCTTGTGCCGTCGGGTCTGGTAAGACCTTCGATAGCGGCCTTCATCATTTCGGTGGTACCCGAAGCGTGGAGGTTTACCATATCC
Source organism: Eubacteriales bacterium (assembly GCA_045647025.1). GTDB lineage: Bacteria > Bacillota > Clostridia > Oscillospirales > UBA644 > JAZQLP01. The sequence goes on along the minus strand of JAZRLW010000209.1, from coordinate 2,387 downwards.
ACGTCCATCTTGGAAAGAACGGCCATGGACTTTCTTACGGTGTTGGGGATATCGTGGAGCTTGAGGTCAAGGAAGATATGATAACCTTCGCTCTTAAGTTCACGCACCATTTCGGCGCCTTCTGCGTAATAAAGCTCCATACCTATCTTAAGATAAGGCTTACGGCTTGCACCGGAAAGCTTTGCAAGAAATTCTTTACATTCCTTTTTGCCCGCAAAATCGCAGGCTATAATAACGTCTCTACCCATTAGTGTCCGCCTCCTATTATATCGGTAAGTTTATTAATTCCATATTTATCCATAACTTGGGGTAAATTTTCGATTATGTCCTTGCAGGCAAAGGGGTCTACAAGGTTTGCCGCGCCTACCTGAACTGCGGTAGCGCCTGCAAGCATCATTTCTATAACGTCCTCTGCCGTACTTACGCCGCCCATACCTATGAGGGGGATATTTACCGCATTATACACCTTATATACGTTGGCAATAGCCACGGGGAAGATTGCCTTGCCCGAAAGTCCGCCCGTCTTGTTTGCAAGAAGGGGCTTTCTCTTTTTAAGGTCTATTCTCATGCCCAGAAGGGTGTTTATAAGGCTAAGACCGTCAGCACCCTCGGCCTCGCAGGCCTTGGCTATCTCGGTTATATCGGTAACGTTGGGAGTAAGCTTGATGTATACGGGCTTTGTGGTTACAGCCTTTACAGCCTTGGTAACTGCCGCCGCCGCTTTGGGGTCGGTACCGAAGCTCATACCGCCGCCGTGAACGTTAGGACAGCTGATATTTACTTCTATAATTCCCACCTGAGGCTCTGCGTTTATCTTTTCGCAGGCGTAGGTGTATTCTTCTATGGAGAAGCCGCTGATGTTAGCAACCAGGGGCTTTGTAAAGCACTGCTTGAGCTTGGGAAGCTCCTCGCTCATAACCTTGTCAACACCGGGGTTCTGAAGACCTACGGCATTGAGCATACCGCCCTCGGTTTCTGCGATTCTGGGGGTGGGGTTTCCGAATCTGGGGTCCTTTGTGGTTCCCTTAAAGGAAATGGAACCCAGGATATTTATATCGTATATGTCTGCAAACTCGTATCCAAAGCCGAAGGTACCGCTGGCGGGGATAACGGGATTGTCAAGGGTAACGCCGCTGAGGGTTACCTGAAGTCTGTTGTCGCTCACCATATTACCTCCTCTTTCTTAAGAACGGGACCGTCCTTACAGATACGCTTGTTGCCGTACTTGGTTTTGCAGGTGCAACCCATACAAGCACCGAATCCGCAACCCATACGCTCCTCGAAGGAAAGCTCGCCGCTTACCTCGGTGGCGTTATAAAGGGCCTTAAGCATGGGTTCGGGGCCGCAGGAGTAGAAATAGCTGTATTCCCCAACCTCTTTGAGGGCGTCAGTTACGAAGCCTTTGGTTCCGTAGCTTCCGTCAACTGTCGAGGTATAAACCTTTACACCGAGAGCTTCAAGGTCTTCTTTGCATATAATATCGTCCTTGGAATTAAAGCCCAGCACCGCAGTAACGGTTTTTCCCTGAGCTACAAGGATTTTTGCAAGATAATAGAGGGGAGGAACACCTACGCCGCCACCCACGAGAAGGGGGTTGTCCCCCGAAAGGGAGGGGTCAAAGCCGTTACCCAAATCTGTAAGGGTGTCAAGCTTTACACCAGGCTGATAGGTTGCCATCTCTTCCGTACCCTTACCAACCACCTTATAGATGATGCGGTAGGTGTCGTCCACACAATCGTTTACCGAAATGGGACGGCGGAGGAAGAATCCGTTGAGTTTTATATTAAGGAACTGTCCGGGACGGACGTCGGAAGTATCGGCGCCGCCCAGAGTCATCATATAAACGTCCTTTGCAATAAGAACGTTTTCTTTAACTGTAAGAATCTGCTGTTTCATTTTTTCACCTTTTACGCATCTATGGTTGAAATGGTGAGTGTGGTTTCTTCAAGAACGTCAAGGAGAGCCTTTACCGTATCAAGTGCGGTGAACATGGTCACGTTGTACTCGGTAGCTATCTGACGAATCTTGATACCGTCGTTGGAATCAGCACCGGGATCTCTGGTATTGATAACGTAGGCGATATGACCCTGACGAAGAGCCTGGGGAATCTCGTCACTGCCATCACTTATCTTGGTAAGAGAGTGAGTGCGTACGCCGTGCTTCTTAAGATACTCGGCAGTACCCGTGGTAGCCTCGATATTAAAGCCAAGCTGATAGAAGCGCTGAATAAGGGGCAGAGCCTCTTCCTTATCGTTATCGGCTATGGTAGCAAGTACGGTACCATAGTTCTGGAGATGCATACCTGCGGCCTGGAGAGCCTTATAAAGAGCTCTGTTAAGGGTCTTATCGTAACCGATTGCCTCACCGGTAGACTTCATTTCGGGAGA
>JAZRLW010000208.1:0-10433 GCA_045647025.1 Eubacteriales bacterium | reverse complement strand
AAGGAAACGCCCTTGCTTCTTGCCTTATCCATAATAGCCTTTGCAAGCTCGATCTTGTCATGCTCGCAAAGTGAGGTACCGATCTCAAGGCCGAGAGCCTTGTAGAAGGTGTAAGCCATACCGCCGCCGATGATGAGAGTGTCAACCTTCTCGAGTAGGTTGTTGATAACGCCGATCTTGTCGGAAACCTTTGCGCCGCCGAGGATAGCAACGAAGGGACGCTTGGGATCTTCAAGAGCAGTACCCATGATGGAGATTTCTTTTTCAATGAGGTAGCCGCAAACGGAGGGGCTGAGGTAGTGAGAAACGCCTTCGGTGGAAGCGTGAGCTCTGTGAGCGGTACCGAATGCATCGTTTACGTATACTTCAGCAAGAGAAGCGAGCTTCTTAGCAAACTCGGGATCGTTCTTTTCTTCTTCCTTGTGGAAACGTACGTTTTCAAGAAGGAGAACCTGACCGTTCTGAAGGGCAGCTGCCTTTGCAAAAGCATCCTCGCCGATAACGTCCTTAGCCATGATTACTTCCTGGCCAAGCTTTTCGGAAAGGCTTGCTGCAACGGGTTTGAGGGAGAACTTGTCTTCAAAGCCGTTCTTAGGTCTGCCGAGATGGGAGCAGAGGATAACCTTTGCGCCGTTGTCAATAAGATACTTGATAGTGGGGAGAGCACCATTGATTCTGTTTTCGTCAGTAATCTTGAGCTCTGCGTTGAGGGGTACATTGAAGTCGCATCTTACAAGAACTTTCTTGCCGTTTACTTCAATATTTTCAATGCTTTTCTTGTTGTAATTCATATTATTCCTTACCATTCTCGGCAGATTTTATTTTACACACCGTCGCTTTGCCGTCAGCGGATGTGCGGAAACGGGAATACCGATTCCAATTTTATACATCTATAATTATATACGTATTACGCGGAAAATTCAAGTGGGTTATATTTAATTTAACAAACTTCATTAAATGTTCGAAAAAAATGACTCCTCCAATAAAAAAATCTCCCCGTTTGGAGAGATTTTTCGGTAGGTTATGAGTTGCCTGATTTTAATGAACTGAGTCTTTGCTCTGCAAAAGCCTTTTGCTGGGATATGTAGTCGTTGTATTCCTCAAGTGAAAGGCCGTTCTGGTGTATATATGTAGCGCTTTCCACATCTCCTACGTATCTGTAAACGAAGGGGGAGGGGCTATATCCCGTAATAGCTTCTTTGTTTGTGGGATATCTCTGCACAAATCCGTACTTATGGATGTTTTCGGATACGTACTTGTAAAAATCGGTCTGCATGAATTCCTCTGCCGTCATGGAACGGTTTTCGGTAAAGGATATTATGAGCCCCGTCTGGTATTCGCTTTCTCCGGCTTTCGCTACGGATTTTGAGGCAAGAGCCTCCGCTTCAGCTGTGGTGTATCCTGCTTTGAGATTTGCCTGCAGGGCGGTATTGTAGGCTTCCGTCTGGGCGGCAGCCGTGCGGTATGCTCCGGTGATTACGTATTTATATCCCGCAGCCTGCGCATCTGCAAAGAACCTTTCAATCTGAGTTGCCGCCACCTCATCAAGTTCCATAGAGGGATTGGCCGAAAGTTCATTGAGATTAGGTTTTTCGTAATCCTCGGGTAAAGGCTTTTCGGAATTTACCACCAGGAGGTAAGGAGAAGACATGATTTGGGTATATTTGTCTACCTCTGCCTGCAACTGTTCTAACTGAACAGTATCTGTGACAGGCGTAACGTCGTCGGGCGTTTTATCCGTTCTGTCTGTTCTTGCAAAAAGTCCGCCAAGAACGGTATCGGGATTTCCTATGAGGAAAAAGGATGAGAAAAGTATGCCCGAAAGTAGACAGATAACGCAGATGAACACTATGTAGAGATTGCGGAAATTCAAACTGCTGTTTCTGTGCATTGTGTTTCCTCTTTTCGTAATTTAATTGTTGTGTTTGTGGGTTAGGTGAGGGGACAATACCCCAATATACATATATTCTAACACATAAAGCTCGGTATGTCAACAGTAAAGAGGACAAAAAAAATAAAAAACACAGGTATATTTTGGTTTTGGGGCTTGAATGGTAGGGGGCTTTGTGGTATACTTTATGTGGGTGACGAAAAATGGAAAAAATATTGGCCATAATGATAGGTGTACAAGGGAGCGGCAAAAGCACCTTCTGCGAAAAAAATCTGTCTTCAGAGTATGTGCGTGTAAACCTTGATACCTTGACAACCCGCAATAAAGAAAAACTTCTTTTTGAAAAATGTCTCGCGGACGGGAACAGTATAGTAATTGACAATACCAATCCATCAAAGGCTGACAGACAGAGGTACATACCTGCCGCAAAAGCCCATGGTTATCGGATAATCGGTTATTATATGGAGTGCGATCTGGCGGCCTGTATAGAAAGAAATAATCGGAGAACGGGAAAGGCTCGTGTTCCAGAAAGAGGGATATACGGCACCCTTGCCCGATTGGAAAGACCATGTAAAGGTGAGGGGTTTGACAAGCTCTATTACGTCAGCAATGACGGTAAAGATATGAAGATAGAAGAATGGATAGAATACGAGGAATAAATGTAGCATGAAAAAGGTGAAAATAACCGCCCTAAGAAGAACCGAATATCCCGACCTTATGGAAAAATACGAAAATCCCATAGAACACCCCTGCGATACGGAGATAGGAAGTGTATTTGTATCCGAAAACGGTGAGAAGCCCGCAGAGCTGTGCAACGCTGCGTGGGAGTCTATGGAACGTTTTGTTAAGGAGCTTGCTAACGGGGGAGGAAACTTTTACGATGGGTGGATGAAAAATCCCAAATCTGCCATGATATCCTGCAACGACGGGTTCCGTCCCGTATCTTTTTATATTGAGGTTGTGGAATAGAGCAATGGATAAATCCGCCCCTTGACAATGAGGGAGTTGTGTATTATAATTGAATATATAGATAAACAGTACAGTCTGTTTTCTCAAGAGAAAACGGAAAGGACATAGAATGCGTAAGACTAAAATAGTATGTACACTCGGTCCTGCAAGCCAGACAAAGGATGTAATTATAGGCCTTTGTAAGGCAGGCATGAACGTGGCCAGAATGAACTTCTCCCACAATACCCATGAGGATCATCAGAAACGCATAGATCTGGTTAAAGAAGTAAGAAATGAGCTTAACCTTCCCATTGCCATAATGCTTGATACCAAGGGCCCTGAATACCGTATCAAAACCTTTGAAAATGGTAAGATAGTCCTTGCTGACGGCTCGACCTTTATTTTTACTGCCGACGACGTGGTGGGTAATGAAGAGATAGTATCCGTTAACTATTCGAACCTTCCCCGTGAACTTTCTGTTGGTGATACTATCCTTTTGAATAACGGCCTTTTGACCTTTAAGGTTGAAAATATCGAAGGTTCTAACATTATCTGCAGAGTTATTTGCGGAGGCGAGCTTTCCGACCGTAAGAGTATGAGCTTCCCCGGTAAGGTTATGAATCAGCCCTATCTTTCGGAGCAGGATAAGGCGGATATACGTTTCGGCGTTGAAAACGGGATAGATTATATAGCCTGCTCTTTTGTTTCCTGTAAGCAGGACCTTATAGACGTTCACAATTATCTCAAGGAGCTTGATGCCGATAACATCGAGCTTATAGCAAAGATTGAGAATCAGTCGGGTGTTGACAATATTGAGGAAATATGTCAGGTCTGCGACGGCATTATGGTTGCTCGCGGAGATATGGGGGTTGAGATTCCCTTTGAGCATCTTCCCTCTATTCAGAAAAAACTTATAACAAAGTGCCGTTTGTTGGGCAAAAGAGTTATCACCGCTACCGAAATGCTTGAGTCTATGATAACCAATGCAAGACCTACCAGAGCCGAAATATCCGATATCGCAAACGCGGTATACGACGGTACCAGTGCTATAATGCTTTCGGGCGAAACTGCGGCTGGTAAATATCCTATCCAGGCAGTTAAAACCATGGCAAAAATAGCTGAAACTACCGAGGAGAGCATTGACTACAAGGAGCGTTTCCATAATGCCGAATTTAAAATAAAGAATATGGTTGACGCTATTTCCCACTCCACCTGCGGTATGGCTATTGATATCAAGGCCAAGGCTATAGTTGCCTGCTCCCTTTCGGGAATGACGGCAAGAATGGTTTCAAGATTCCGTTCTCCCGTGGATATTATCGGTCTTACCACCAACGAAAACACCTGGCGTAAGCTTGCTCTTTCTTGGGGCGTTATCCCCGCTATGTGCGAAAAGTTCACTTCTACCGACGTTCTTTTTTATACCGCAAAGAAGATTGCCGTTAAGGAACTGTGTCTTGCCGAAAAGGACAGAATAGTTATTACCGGCGGAGATACTACCGGATTTTCGGGAAATACCAATCTGATAAAGATTGAAGAAGTTTAAATATATGAGGACGATTAAAATGAGAATATTGTTTCAAGGCGATAGCATTACCGATGCCGGTAGAGATAGACGAAATTACCATGATCTCGGCAACGGATATCCCAAATATGCTGCGGAGCTGATAAAAAAGGCTCATCCTGATATGGACATAGAGTTTATAAATCTTGGTATAAGCGGAAACCGTACAGGTCAGTTTTTTGATAGACTTTATAAAGATGCTATTGAGTTTCAACCCGATATTATTTCTATTCTTATAGGAATAAATGACGTTTGGCATCGCCATGGTGGAAGTAAGATAGCTACTACTGACGAGCAGATTGAAGTCAATTACCGAACTATCCTGCAAGAGCTCAGAGCAAAAACAAATGCAAAAATAATGATGATTTCTCCTTATATTCTACCTTGTGAAGGTAAGGAAAACGTTCGCGAAGACCTTAAAAGCGTTCTTCATATAGTGGAAAAGCTCGCCTCTGAATATGCCGACGTGTTCGTTCCTTTAAACAAGCGTTTCGACGAAGCTGTGAAGTCTGTTTCAGAACCGTGCTATTATTCCAATGACGGAGTTCATCCTAACGATAACGGAGCAAGGTTTATAGGCGAAGTATATGCCGAAGCGATTGAAGTGCTTCTGTAAAAAACAGTAGTGTCAATAAAATTGTATCAATATGAAAGAGGCAGGGCTGATGCCCTGCCTCTTTTTTTATAAAATATATCTGTTACTCAAGTTCGCTTACGGAAGGTTCTATCTTCTTGGCTTTGAGCTTTTTGAAGAGTCTGATTACATGACTTGCTGAACCTACTACAGCCAAAAGTAAACTGATGGCCAAATCTCCGTAGTATTCGGGAACGATCTCAAGGAACAAGTATGCGGATCTTACCGTTTCAAAGAAGGTGGGCATATAATCTACTTCGCCGTTAGCAAACCACTCTTGATAGGCAACGTAAATGTCATTACTCAAACAAAAATACCAAGCGATTACCAAAACGAGCACGGCTATAACAATGGATATTATTGCGCCTCGCATGCTCTCTTTTTTAGAGAAAAAAGAATATCCTTTAATAGCGCAAATAACACCTATAAGACCGCTGATTGCGGCTATGTATCCGATTTGATACAGTAGGTAATAAAGACCTCCGCCAACAAGAGAGAACAAAAACGCTCCGACGATGCCGAACAAAACATTTTCTTCTTGCGACTGCTTTCTTTCAATAGTTTTTTCTTCGTTCATGACCATTACCTCCTCAAGATAAAGTGTAAAATTGTCCATGTGCGCATTATAGCATATATTGTCGGTAAAGTCAATAATAGAAAACATAAAATTATCACACTATCCAATCTTGATTTGCCATAACAAAAGACAGATTGACGTAGTGAAAGTATTTGTAGGAACTCATATTTGTTTCATATTTCCTTCAGCCGTTAGATGTTGACAAACAAAAAAAACTATGGTATAATGTATAGGTTAATAACACATCGGGGTGTAGCGCAGTTGGTAGCGCGCTTGCTTCGGGAGCAAGAGGTCGGGCGTTCAAATCGCCTCACTCCGACCATAACGAAAGGCAGGGCATCAGCCCTGCCTTTTATCGTTTTATTTCTCAGAGTAGTTCTCGTATACCTCTTTTAATCTATGGGGGTAGTCGGTCATTATACCGTCGGCTCCGATAGATATGAGCATCTTCATTTCTTCAACGTCATTTATTGTCCAGTAATGTACGGCAAGATTATGCTTATGAGCCGTTTTTATAAGGCTTTCGGTGGCAAGGTTTAAGCCGTATTCTTCGGTGGGAAGCTGAAAAACGCACATTCCGTCGGTGAAGAAGATATCAAGTTTTAAAAGGTGAAGCACAAAGAATGTAGCAACTCCCGCAGTTCCGGGGGAGTACATAAATTTCTCGGGTACCTCGCCTGCTGCCTGCATACGCTTATATTCGTCGTAAAGCTCGGAATGGAAGCTTGCCAGAACAACGCGGTCAAAGGCGTCGTGTTTTTCAAGTAGACGTATAATCTCTTTAAGAGCCTTAAATCCCCATTCTCCCGACTGTTTTATTTCAACGTTTATTCTGTTCTCGGGGAATGCTATTATAAGTTCTTCAAGAGTTGTTGCGAAAAAGATTTCTTCGTCTCTTGGCTCAACTCCTTCTGGATATGTAACGTCGGTGGGGTACTTTTCCTTCCCGTCAGGCCCTTTGAAATGCTCTCTTTCACCCGAAAGTTTTCCATCCTCTGTGGGATTTGTGTATCCAAAGTCAACTCTTTGTTCAATAAGGTCGGTATAGTTCCAGTCGGAGATGTTTCCCCTAACGTTAGTCTTTCTGTCAAGGGCGGTATCATGGGAGAGTATGACCACTCCGTCCTTTGTAATGCTTACGTCGGTTTCCATCATTACTCTGGGGTCAACGCTGTAAGCGTTATAAAATGCCTCAAGGGTGTTATCTGGAAACTCCTTGTTTCCTCCGCCGTGGGCAATAAGAAGGGGCATTTCGCTTTCCTTCATCATGTTGTTATCAAGCTTATAGTTCTGGGGGCGGGGGAGAAGGGCGATTATTACGTATGCAACTATCAATATTCCGAGGATGAGGGCTGTGATTTTAAGCCCTTTTTTTGATTTTGATTTCATGTCTTTTCTCCTTAATTTTTAAAAAATGCTACTGCGATGGCTCCCGGACCTGCGTGAGTCCCTACCACACTACCGATTTGAGTATATCTTAGTTCTTCGGTTTTTCCTTTCCATAGAAAGGCGCTGTCATCCATATATTTTAGCAGTAGGTCACTGGAAATGCCTGTATATCCTAATAAAATAGGCTTTTCAAAGTCTATTCCTCCCGCTTTTTCTATCTCCTGAACCAGAAGGTTGTTGCCTTGCTTTGAGCCTCTGGCTTTTCCCAGCATTTCAATAGCTCCGTTCCTCAGGCTCAATACCGGCTTTATTGCCAGTAAGCTTCCTGCAACCGCTGCCGCAGCGGATATTCTGCCGCCCTTTTTCAGGTACTCAAGTGTGTTCAGTAGGGCAATAACCTGTATATTCTCGCGCTCTTTTTCTAATTTTTCTACTATATCTTCAGGTGAAAGTCCCTCGCTTATCAATTTCAAGGCAAGTTCGGCCAAGATGCCCATACCTATAGACACCGTTTTGCTATCAATAACATAAACGTTATCATATTCCTCTGCCGCTATCATTGCGCTTTGATATGTGCCTGAAAGATTTGAGGACAAAGTGAGAACTATAAGGGTATCTCCTGCCTTTTTCGCCTCCTCAAAAACGGGGAGAAAAGCTGCAGGTGTTGCTTGACTTGTAGTTGGTAGAATATCGCTTTCAATGAGTCTTTCGTAAAATGTTTTACGGTCCATATCTATGCCGTCAACATACTCCCTATCTCCGAAAAGGATGGTTAGTGGCACTACGGTTACCCTATTTTTCACGCTTTGAACTACGTCTGCTGTAGAGTCCAGAACTAATTTTATGCTCATAATGTTTCTCCGTTTGTGTTGTCGGGAATTCCCGTTTTGTTTATTTCTTTAAGGTTTGCGGCTATAAGGTCGAGGGCGGCGTAAAATATCTTTCTGTTCTCCTCGGTAAGCCCCTTACTGGCGGCAGCAACTGCTGCCATAGCTCTTTTTCTTACAAATTCGGCTACACGAAGACCTTCTTCGGTGAGATATATATTTGCTCTGTAAAGATTGTCCTTTGTTCCTTCCCTCTTTACGAGCCCCTTTGCGGCCATTTCCGATACAACTCTCGAAATAGCGGCCTTGTCCTTGTCGCATATTTCGCTTAGTCGAGAAGATGTTATTCCGTCGGGGTGCTTGAGAAGTATGAGCAAATATGTGGCGAATGCTCCCTTTAGACCGTATTTTTCCATTTCTTCTCGTTCAAGCTTTTGTATATCCCTATAGATGGTGAATATGTCTGACGAAAACTGTTCGAACCTGTGAAGCATATATTCTCCTTTCATAAATATGTCTGCCATTTTTTTGTTATTGTATCATATTGTTGTTGATTTGTCAACATCTTTTTGGAAAAATTCAATTTTTAATTATATTTACTACTTTGGTGTAGGGAGATACGGTTTATATTGCAATTAGCCCCATTTTTTTTGTGTTTTGCAGTACTTGTATAAATCCAATATTAAGAAAAGCAACTGTCAAAGTTATTAGCTTGACAGTTGCTAATTATCTCTTTTGAATATATGGCAATTTGGATAAAAGAGTGCTTTTATCATGCAAAGATTTAGGTGCTTTTCTTTAATTTAAAATTTAATTTAAGTAAAGGAAAAATGCGATTATTTACGGAGAAATCTTATTTATTTATAGTTATGAATACAAAAGCGATGCGTACGGTTTTTCGAAGCCGCGCTACTTATATTCTTTATATAGGCAATCTTCACTCAAAGGTGCGCAAGTGTGTCAAGGTGTTTTACATTACACAGACTTGTCTTTTTTACTTAATTATGCTTATGTTGTTAACTGCGAAAATAGACTGTATCCCGTATATTATAGGCGAAATAAAGCGGTCATGGGCGTCCAGTATAAATTCGGAGCATTTGCAGGCGGCACTTATTGCGCCTATCCATGACCGCTTTTCCCTTCTACCTGCTTGCGATAAGGTATGAGTTCAGTATACCCAGTAAAAAATCAATTAAAACTTCTTGGGTATGGAATGTTTTGTATCCATGAGTTAATGCAATTATTCGTTAATTTTGCTCCATTTATATATTGTTCATACTTCTTTCGGAAAGGAAGAGTTGAAACGTCACACAAAAAATGGTATACTGTTTAAACAGTTGCCAAGAGAGATGAGGATGAAATCTTGATAGAAACATTGATAGAATTATTTGACGGCACATGGTGGATATGGCTCATAGCAGCTTTTGCTGCCGGTATTGTCAAGGGACTTTGCGGCTTTGCAAATACGCTGGTATTTGACACTATTCTTGCTTTTTCCACAAGTAATGCCCACATAACTCCCGTAGAAACTATGATGGGTACTTGTTCAAACGCAATATACGTTATCAAGGAACGTAAACATATAAGCTGGAAGACTTGTCTGCCCGTTGCTGCGCTGGTTCTTATCGGAAGCATTCCCGGAATGATATTCCTTAAGAATGCAGAAGCGGGGTTAGTAAAAGCAATATTCGGCTTTATCATTGTTTTGATTGGCGTGGAAATGCTTATCAGAGAACTTCGCCCCACCAAGATGAAGAGCAATAAGATCGTTCTTTTCGTTATAGGCTTGCTCTCTGGTGTTGTTTGCGGTATATACGGCATAGGCGCGCTTCTCAGTGCTTATTTCAGCAGAGTTACCGATAACTCTCATGCTTTTAAGGCAAATATCTGCGTGGTATTCCTTATCGAACATATATTCCGTATAATTTCCTACATATACCTGCGACTTTTTACCCCCGTTATGTTCCTTCAGGTTGCCATACTTCTTCCTGTTCTTCTTTTGGGACTTTTCATTGGTATGAGATGCTGCAAGTACCTTCCCGAAAAGAAAATTAAGATGATCGTGGTTGTTACCCTTATGATTTCGGGTATCGCGCTTGTTATCAATAGTCTTTAATTTTTTTTTGATTTTAAAGGACCGCAAACGCGGTCCTTTTTTTTACTTTTATTTCCTTAATGTATGGGTAAAATTGCCGAATATATTGACAAATGCCCCGTTTTGTGTTATTATATATAATATATTAAAATAATTATAATGTTGCGCTGCAACGGAGAAGACAAATGTACAACCGTTTTTTTAAAAGAGTAATCGATATCGTTCTTTCGGGCTTTGGGATTTTATTTTTGGCTATTCCTATGCTTGTTATCGCTTTTGCAATAAAAGCAGACAGTAAGGGCCCCGTTTTCTTTAAACAAAAAAGAGTAGGGCTCGATAAAGAGCATTTTAATATTCTTAAGTTCCGTACCATGCGTACAGATACTCCCCACGATGCCCCCACCCACGAGTTAAGTGATCCTAAAAGGTGGATTACAAAGGTGGGCGGCTTTTTGCGAAAGACAAGTCTTGACGAGCTTCCTCAGCTCTTCAATATCCTTAAAGGCGATAT
>JAZRLW010000207.1:0-7836 GCA_045647025.1 Eubacteriales bacterium | reverse complement strand
TCACAGAACGACATGGCTACGATCCGACTTCTATACCCTTTTCCTTAATAAGGTCAACGATATATTCGCCAATAGCGGGAGCAGCGGTAAGGCCGGGAGACTCAATACCTGCGGCATTGATAAGACGGTCGTCAGCCTCTGAGAAGCCGAGAATGAAGTCCTCTTTGTCACCGATAGGACGAAGACCGGTAAATATCTTAATTGTATCTCTTTCGCTGAGAGTGGGAACGGAAATTCTTGCGCCGTTGAATGCCTTTTCAAGACCCTCTGCGGTGTTTTCCTTGTTTTCCTTGTCGTCTATATTCTCTGCGGTAGGACCTACGATTATATTCTCGTCAACGGTCTGGGAAACAAGAATACCCTTACCGAACTTAACGGGAGGACGGAAGATAACGTGATTAACAAGGTCGCTCTTGCTATTGTCAAGAATAGCGTATTCGCCCTTTCTTGCATGAATCTTAAAGGATGTATCGCCGAACATTGCAGCAACCTCATCTGCGTGTACGCCTGCGGCGTTGATGAGGTAGTCAAACTCAACGGCTCTGCCGTCCTTTGCGTAAAGGGTGTTGCCCTCAACCTTGCACACCTCAAATTCACGGTAAAACTCTGCACCGTTCTTAACAGCGGATTCTGCAGCGGCAATACAAAGCTCAAACGCAGAAACAACACCTGCTGTACGGCAGAAGAATGCCTTTCTGATCTCCTCGTTAAGGTTGGGCTCTTCCTTTTCTATACGGGCTCTATCCCATATTTCAAGGTCAGCCTCATCTATGCCGTTGGCTATGCCTCTGTTGTAGAGGGTCTGTATAACCTCTTCCTCTTCGTCGTTTGAAGCAACCACAAGAGAACCTATCTGTCTGAAGGGGATTGCCAACTCTTCGTAGATACCTCTGATAATGGCGTTACCCTTTACGTTGAGCTTTGCCATAAGGGTTCCCGTTTTTGCATCGTAACCGCCGTGAACTATGGCACTGTTTGCCTTTGTTGCGCCGGATGCAACGTCGTTACCCTTTTCAAGGATACATACCGAGTCGGTGTACTTTGTAAGCTCGCGTGCTATCCACGCGCCGGTTACGCCTGCGCCGACAACGGCGAACCTGTACTTTTTGATTTCGGGCATAGAAATAAGCCTCCGATTTATTTTATTCGTTGTTGATTTTAAAGTTTAAGGCCTTTTCGGGCTTTTTATTAACACTCTGAACAAGTCCCATTCCTACAAAAAGACTCATTATTGACGAGCCTCCGTGACTCATAAAAGGAAGGGTTACACCGATAACGGGGGACACACCGATACACATACCGATGTTTACCGCCGTCTGCAGGGCAATTATTGCCGCTATGGTCAGACATATATAGGCGCCGCTTTTGGTCTTTGCCTTAAAGGCGTCCTTTACTATAAGTCCGATAATAATTATAAGCATTAATATTACAAACATACATCCCAGGAAGCCCAACTCTTCGCCTACTACCGAGAAAATAAAGTCTGTACGGTCAGCTGGAAGCTGGTCGTTCTGGGTCTGAATACCCTGACCGTAGCCTACTCCCGTAAGCTGTCCCGATCCCGTGGCAAGGCGGGCCATGAGGGACTGATAGCCAAATCCCAGAGGGTCAAGCTCGGGCTGGAAGGTATATATAATACGAGCTTTCTGATAGGTGGACAGATACTGCCAAACCAAGGGCGTGGCCAATACGGTAAGGACCCCCGCAAGAGCGATATATCTGTACTTTACACCTGCAATGTATATTAGAATACAGAACGTGCCCAAATATATAAGAGCGCTTCCGATGTCCTTCTGAAGAACAACGGGCACTACGTAAGCAAAAAAGTGAATAAAAAGGAATAAGATGTTTCGGGGTCTGTTTATCTCCTTCCCCACCTTTTCAAGATGGTGAGAAAAGGATATGGCAAAGGCCATCTTGGTAAACTCCGAGGGCTGAAGATTGAAAAATCCCAAATTCAGCCACGCTCTGTTACCGTCTATCTCCTCAGCGACAATGGCCGTCAGCAGGTTTATACCCGCTGATAGTATGATTATGGGGATCCATAGATCACACAAAAGCTCATAATCTATGAGTGAGATGATTATCATTATAACAAGGCCTGCGCCAAGCCCCACGGTTTGCACCAGTAGGCTTCGCCCCGAAGCTTCGGTCAATGTTGCGCTTCTTATGGCAGCAAGACCAAATAGGGAGATAACCGTAACGGCTAGTGCCAAAAACAAGTCTATAGAGCGAAAATAACGCAAAGATGCCTTTAGAGGATTTCGGAATTTAGTTTTTGCCATTTCTCCACCTCCAAACGCACTATATCCATATTATTATAGCTCAAAAGCCCCCTTTTTGTCAAGTATGGGCGGCATAAATTCATAGAAAGAACAAGAACACGGAAGATTTTACAAGAAAACACAATCAGTTGACCAAGGAGAAGGGCATTGAAAATCAAAATATCCCCTACCTTTTATATAATATGGATAATATTCCTCTTGCTCGGAAGGACGGATACTGTGATTACAGTTTTTATCTGCGGTGTTCTTCACGAGGCAGGGCATATATGCGCATACTCTGTCCTGGGACTGTCAAGAGCCGACGTAACTATAAACGCCTGCGGCATTTCCGCTGATTTTAAGGGCAGAACGGCAATATCTTATAAAAATGAGATCATTTGTTTTCTGGCCGGAGGAATGGCAAATCTGCTCACGGCTCCCGTTTTTTTTCTTATATCCCGCTATCTTCCATACACCAACGGAGGCGCTTCCCTATTCCTCTGTAGTATAGTATTCGGCATTTTGAATCTTTTACCAATATATCCCCTGGACGGAGGCCGAGTTCTCTTCTCCCTACTTGCCCAAAAGTTCCCCCTATACAAGGCAAAAAGGATAACCAACGTCCTGGGAATAATCTTCCTTATCCCCATCACGGCTCTGGCATTTTATGCCCTTTTTATAACAAAGTTTAACGTTTCTCTTCTCCTTATCTGTGCATATCTTTTTGTGTATATTTTATCGGGAAGATAAAAAGAGGATGCAATTTGCATCCTCTTTATCTATTCAATCTATTAGCTCAACATTACCTGACCGCCGGTTACGGGGATAGCCTGGCCGGTTTCATAAAGCTGCTCAATGCAATACATTATCGCGCGGGAAACATCAACAGGGAAGCAACCTGCATGCATGGGAATCTTAGACTCATAGAACTTACGCACGTCTGCTACGTTTTCAGCACCGGGAACCTTTCCACTGAGAAGGTACTGCTTGAAGAGTCCCTTTTCGGGGTCGGACCAGAGGGGACCGTCAAAGTAGTTACCGGGACAGATGGAGTTGACCTTTACGTTATAGTCAACAAGCTCAAGCGCAAAGGACTGAGTAAGACCGATACCTCCGAACTTACTTCCCGCGTAAGCAAAGTTCTTGTTACTGCCCACAAGACCCGATTTAGAGTTAACCTGAATAATATCGCCGAAATACTTATTGCAAAATCTATACTGTATCTTCATAATACGGGAAGCATACTTGGCACAGAGGAAGAATCCGGTGTAGTTGATTCTTGTATGGAGCTCAAGCAGATCCTTTGTCATCTGCTCAAGATTACCCGAGCGAGCTATACCCGCGTTGCTGACCATACAGTCAAGGCCGCCGTAAGCAAGTACGGTTCTATAAACCATATCCTTAACAGAGTCCTCGTCGGAAACGTCGGTTTTGAGAGCAATACTTGCACCCTTACCGTATTTTTGACAGAACTCTTCGGCCTTTGCATTTGCAAGGTCGATATTAAGGTCGGCAATGGCAACGTTTGCACCGTTGGCCAAAAGGTCATCTGCAATACCCTCGCCAAAGCCCTGGGCTCCGCCGGTAACTATCATTATCTTCTGGGATATTCTCTTTTCGGACTCTAAGGTCTTTTCGGATTTGCTTTCAGCAAAGGCAGATGCAACCTTAGCGATATTCAAAGGAAGAGCTACTGCTCCGCCAAATGCCTTTGCGTAGGCTCTCACTGCCAGAGAACGGTTAAAGGCGGACATGATTTCATCGGCCTCGGCCTTGGTCTTGCCGCAAGCGTAAACGCCCAGTCCTTCAAGAGCAACTACGGAAGGAGCGACGCCATTTTCTTCCCTGTAAGCGGATATTTTTTCTTCAAGAACCTTATACTGTTCCTCAATATCCTCGCGGGATTCAACAAAGAGAAGTCCACCTCTGATTATTTCTGCCTGATCTGCAGAAATGGGAGCGACTATCTGCTCAAAGGAAGACTCAGAGCAAACACTCTCAACAACAGCAGCATCGGTATGGAAGGTAACCACAGAGCCAACCTTATTATCAGTACAATTTAAATCACCCGTAAGCATTCTGATTGCGGGTGCAACAAGTGCGGCCTTATCAAAATCGTAGTCCACAGCAGAGATATCTGCGCCTACCGTCATACTCTTTATTTCAGAGATCACAACCTTGACCTTATCCTCAACCGCCTCTACAGAGTCGGCAGAAAATACCATTCCGTATCCTTCAATAAAGAGAGTATCCTTATATTCCTTGTCGATGGATTTCTGAACTGCCAAAGCCATATCTATGCCCTGCTCGCAGGCTTTTATCCAGCCGAAGCTGTCGCCAAAAAGCTCGCGGGCGGTAGCCTCACCGTTAGCGGAGCAAACGAGAGCAGAAATCAGCTCAGAAGAAATTACGGCTGTATATTCACCCTTCATAAGGTCATGAATAAGGGCATCCCAATGAGGATACTTCTTCTCTTCTCCTCTGGCCTTTGCAAGGGAGAGAAAATATTCGGTTTCTCCAACTTTTTCAGCGGGCTCGGAAGGGAGCTTTGCGCGAAGAGCGGCAGAAAGTCTGTATCTGTAAAATTTTACGCCGTTTACGGATATTTCAGTATCATCCTTGCAGGAAAAGGTACCCTTAATATCAGAAGAAAGGGTCAAAACTTTATCAAAAATCATATCTACACCTTCTAATTAGTATATATCGGGGGCGTTTGCAAGCAAATATGCCTCAGCCTCTTCACACCAAAGGCCGTTATGTCTGCCAACTATCTCGGCGAGGCCCTTAAAGAGGGGAGAATCCTTACCCTTTTCCTCAAAATCGGCTATTGCGGTAAGGGGGAGTGCCTTATGGGTGTAAATAAGCTTCTTTCCGCCGGGGATTTTGGGAAGGGTGAGGGTAGTTTCGCAGGCCACATTAAGACCGCCTATATGGGTCACCATTGCAGCGGGATTTATGGTCTTTTTCTCCATAAGAGCAAGAGCCTCTCGCATATCGTCGGTGTTACCTCCCGAGGTACCAACCACGTGGGTGGAAGCATAGTGAACGTTATAGAAATTAAAGTTTGCAGAAAAATTGGGGTCAGTGGGACCGGCGAAGAAGTTAAGGCAGCCGTCCATACCCATTATTGCATCGGCCTGCTCTACTACGGGCTTTACGGGAGCAAAAACAAACACGTCATCATATCCCTTTCCGTCGGTAAGAGCCATAAGCTTTTCGGTGGAATCGGGAGCAGCGGTGTTAAGATATACAAGACGTATACCGTCTTTTGCCGCATCCTCTACGCTGTAAAGGGAGGCCGCTCTTTCAAGTCTGCTATCATCTATATCGGTAACGACCAGAAGAGAAGGACGTACGGGGCCGTGAAGCGCATAGTCAACAGCGCCCAAGCCCATAGGGCCTACACCTGCAAGAATAGCGCAAGCGCCACCCTCTTTTATACCCATTTTATGTACGTAAGAGCCGGGATCGGTATGATAAGAAGCATGGAAAGCTCCTATAACGCAGGACATAGGCTCTGCCAAAGAACCGTAGAAAAAGGCGTCGCCCTTATAATCCAGCAAGCAGTCCATTTCCAAAGTTTCGTGGGGAATGATTACGTAGGTAGCATCGCCGCCGATATTGCAAAATGAATATCCGGGAGCAGCATATACGTTGGAGGGATGATTCATTGCGGGCTGAATGGAGAACTTTGCCCCCTCCTTGTACTTGTCCTTGTACATAGCTCCGACCTTGATTATTTCTCCGCAAAATTCGTGCCCGAGAATTACGGGGTTTTCGGCCACGTCGTTGGGTATTCGCTTGTGGTCGGGGCCAAGAGATGCGGCTTTATATGAAGACATACAAAGGCTGTCGGAAATAACTCTGGCTAAAATTTCGTTTTCTTTAATTTCGGGAAGTTCAAACTCTTCCAATCTGAAATCGTTTTTGCCGTAAAGACGGCAGGCAATGGTTTTCATTATCTGAATACTCCTTCTTTGAGTGGGAAATTACGTTATTTATCTTTTTTTATAAAAGGTTCTTTCTTTATCCGAAGATTTTTGAAAAAGCCGCTGAGCTCCGCCGCACATTCCTCGGCAAGGACTCCCCTCTCTATTTCGGGGATATGATTAAACGGTTGAACGGACAAGTCCGTCATACCGCCAACAGCTCCGAAACGCTTGTCCGTAGCCCCGAACACAACTCGCTTTATTCGGGAATTGACTATAGCGCCGTAACACATGGCGCAGGGCTCCAAGGTGACATAAAGGGTGCAGTCAAAAAGTCGCCATCCGCTTTTTTTCAGACAGGCTCTGTGTATGGCCTCAAGTTCTGCGTGACAGAGGGCGTTTTTCTTCTTTTCTCTGCGGTTTCTGCCCGAAGAAATCACCTTTCCGTCGCAAACGACCACCGCACCTACGGGAACTTCCCCCTCTGCGGCTGCCGCTTTTGCTCTGCGAAGAGCCTTTTTCATAAAATATTCGTCATTACGGATAGTCTTCATTTTCTGTTATCTTCTCTTACGGTAAGATGTATACGCTTTGGATAAACATCCATAAACGCAAGGTTAACGTCGTAAAGCACGTCAAGTTCGCCGCCCTTGTCGGATATGGTATTCTTTATCCGTTTGCAGGTACTGAAAAGGGGCGGAAGAGTACATCCGGGAGCAATGGCCGTATCGTATGTTTTCGAGTTATCGTTTACAAGATATATGGGCATAAGACGGTCTACCAGAAGGGAAACCGATTCCTCGCCTTTTGCTGTAATACTGAAAAGGTCGCTATCGGAACCTTTATCTACTAATTTATTTTCGGCTCTTATCTCAACGCTGTCGCCGTTATGTATCATCTTTGCTTCCGCAAAAATATGTACCTCTTCGGTTTTATCTTCATAAAGGGTCAGCTCTGCAAGAACTCGCTTGGCCCTTTTTTTTGTCTTTATGCCACTTTCGGTAGGCATAGATTCTATATTCATAAATTTCCTCGTCGTTTTATTTATTAAGTCCTGCCGCTATAAGCTTGGCAAGAAGTTCCCCGTAGCTCATGCCGCCCTTAATAAACAGCTGGGGGTACATACTTGTGGGGGTGAATCCGGGAAGGGTGTTTATCTCATTAATATAAACCTTTTCTTCCCCATCCATAAAGAAGTCCACGCGGGCAAGACCGTTACAAGAACATGCCTTGTAGGCACGAATAGCCTTGGCACGAATTTCCTCCGCCTTTTCGGGAGAAATATCGGCGGGTATCATATTGTAAGATTCTGCGTTATCGTATTTTGAAGAAAAGCTGAAGAACTTTTCAGCAGACATTACTCTGCCCACGGTGGAGGCAATGGGCTCGTCGGTGGAGCCAAGCACGGCAACCTCAAGCTCCTTTACACCCTGAAGGGCCTTTTCAACTATTATAAGGCTATCCACAGCTATGGCAGTTTCCACGGCAGATGCCAGCTCGTCTTCGGATTCGCACATTGATATACCAACGGAAGAACCTGCACGGGAGGGCTTTACGAACACGGGGAGGCTAAGCTCGGCTTTGATTTGAGAAAGTATCTCTTCTTTGCGGCGGGCATATTCCCCTGCGGTAAAAGTTATCCA
>JAZRLW010000206.1:0-1839 GCA_045647025.1 Eubacteriales bacterium | reverse complement strand
ACTTAAAGTCGGGGTGAGCAAGAAGAACGCAAGCGCGGCCGATATCCTGCTCGGGGTCACCGAAGCGGCCCATGGGAGGAGTGTGGACGTTCTTGTCAAATGCCTCGGGGTAAGCGTTCTTAAACTGCTCAAGTTGGGCTGTCCAAGCAAGGGGGCAAACAACGTTTACGTTAATGCCGTCCTTAGCCCACTCGGTGGCGGCAACGCGGGAAAGACCGCGGATGCCTTCCTTTGCGGCAGCATAGGAGCACTGACCAAAGTTACCGAAAAGACCTGCGCCCGAAGCGAAGTTTATAACCGTACCTTTAGTTTCAACAAGGTAGGGATAGCAGGCCTGCATATAATGGAACGTGGCGTAAAGGCCTGAATAAAGGGCAAGGTTAAACTGCTCTATGGTATGCTGGGCAAGGGTAACACCGGAAGCAGATGCCTGAGCGTTGTTAATAAGAACGTCTATACGGCCAAAGGCTTCCATCGTCTTTTCTGCAACTTCCTTTGCGATAGCCGTATTATCGGCTCCCTCGGAAATGTCTGCCTGCAGAGGAAGAACCTTAACACCGTAGAGTCTTTCAATCTCTTCCTTTGCTTCTTCAAGTTTCTTTACGTTACGGCCTGTGATAACGATATTAGCGCCTTCCTTGGCGTAAGCGGTAGCGATACCGTAGCCTATGGAACCTGCCTTACCGTCGGAAAGAACAGCTCTTCCGCCGCCTGTGATTATTACTGTTTTACCTGCTAAAAATCCCATTATTTTTACCTCGTTAATAGAATTATTCTGTAGTTCTCTTTCTCACCTTTGATTCGCACAAGAACAAATTCAAATCCTTGCAACGCAAGATTTGAATTTCTGCGAGAAGAGCGCATAAAATCTCTTATTCTGTAGTTGTCTTTCTCGCTCTATTCTGCTTGTATAAAGTAGTATATGGAGGGATGCTTCTGACCAAGCTGGAGCTTAGCATAGCCGTCCTCGTACTTAATGTCTACCTTACCGATAAAGAAGCCTTCTGCGTTTACTGCCCAGCAAACAAGATTGCGTCTTTCGGTCTTGATTGCGATGTCTGCTTCAATAACCTCGCAGATAATGGGGGGCTTACCGAAGTCGTCCATCTGCATATAGGGGGGCAGACCGTCGTTGGGCTGTACCTCATCGGGAGCAAGGCTCATCTTCATATCGGTGTTCTGTACAGTACCAACGGTGGTAAGAAGCATAGCATCGGTATGCTCGATATCAAGGTCATTATTAAGAGAAGAAAGGGCGATAACTGCGTAGTCGTTAGAGCAGTTAACCTTCATACCGTCAAGCTCTATTTCGCCATTCTGTCCAAGACGTCCGTAAACAGACTTGGTCATCTTTGTATCAACGGTACCGTACTTTTTCTTCCAGCTTCTGTAAAGCTCGCCAGTATCGGATACAACCTCGCCCTTGGAAAGATCGTAAAGGGGCTTGTTATCGGGAACGGTATTTTCAAACTCTTCGTAGTAGTCAACGCCTATCTGAGAAAGCTCGGTGGATCCTACGAATGCTTCCTTGGAAAGGGTGGTAACGCCACCGGGAACGTTAAGGTTATCAACCTCAAGCTCGTCAACTCTGATGGTTATCTTGTTGTTTGCGGGCTTAACGTCCTCACGGCGGGTAATGATAGCGGCATGGTAGAACATACCGAATTTTGCGGGGTCGTTCCAGGTGGAGAAGATACCCTCTCTGTAGCCAACGCCGCCGATAGCCTCGGAGCTAATGTCCTTACCAACCATATCGACGTGCTCAAGAAGTGAAGAGTAAGCGTAGGTATGGATAGTATAACCGGACCAGTTCTGGAGCATACCGATAGCGGCATACAT
>JAZRLW010000205.1:0-3085 GCA_045647025.1 Eubacteriales bacterium | reverse complement strand
CCGAGACCACCGCTGCCGCCGCCGGCGCTGTTGGTGTTGTCCGCCGCGATCCCATGGCTATGCTGCCCTTCTGCGGCTATCACATGGCCGACTACTGGCAGCACTGGCTGGATATGGGCAAGAAGGTCGATGCTGACAAGCTGCCCAAGATCTTCAACGTCAACTGGTTCCGTACCGATGACGAGGGTCACTTCATTTGGCCCGGCTTCGGCGACAACATGCGTGTTCTTCTCTGGATTCTTGACCGTTGCGCTAACAAGGTAGGCGCTGACGAAACCGCTATCGGTTACCTCCCCAAGCCCGAAGATATCGACATCACCGGTCTTGAAAGCGAAGGCATCAACCTTGAAGTTATGAAGGATCTCCTTTCTGTTGACAAGAACCTCTGGCTCGAAGATATGGCTAACCTTAAGGAATTCTACGCTAAGATCGGCGACAGAATGCCCAAGGAACTCTACGACGAGCTCGAAGCATTCGAAGTTAGACTTAACAAGCTTCACTAATTAAAGCAATTAAAGGATTCCCGAATATCGGGAATCCTTTTTATTTTGGTTATAAAAAAAGATGGCTACCAAGCCATCTTTTTTTTGTTATTTACTTATTTGCTTCGAGAGCCTTAAGTCTTTCTGCTTCTTCTCTTTTTCTCTTTCTTTCGGCCCACTCTGCTACGTGGTCACCGGGGTACAGAAGAGGCTTGAAATAGTTAATGGTGTAATCAACACCCCAAGCGCCAAGACCATCCTGCCATACCTGAGAATGGGGCTCGATAGAAAGACCGCCGTTGTATCTCTTTGCATAAAGAAGAGCCATAAGCGCAGGCCAGTTGATCTGGTCAAGTCCTGCAGGAGGATCGTCGGTTCTCTTACCGCCAACGATAAGGGTACCCTTGAGGTGAACATGATAGAAACGGTTAGCATACTGCTTGATCTCAAGCATATAATCGTCGCCTCTGTAACGGCTGTGGGAAGCATCGTACTTGATGCCCAGACCGGGAACTTCAGGGAGAATAACATCCCAGGCTCTGGGATTATATACAAAGTTGTTCCAGTCGCAGTTGTATACTGCAACCTTAACCCCCTTAGGAGTAGCGTAGTCAACGAGAGTGCGGAAGTAGTTAATAGCTGCGCGGCAGTTTTCAGGGAAGGAAAGCCCCTTTATGTAGTTACATCCGCACATAAATACGGGACTGCCGAGGGCTGCACAGGCGTCGATAAGCTTAAAGCTTGCCTGAAGCTCAACATCAACCAGCTCGCCGTTTTCGTCTATTCTGTCGGGTCCCCAACGGCCGATAGCACCAATGCCTACGCCGTAGGTTTCTATGTAGCCCTTAAGCTCGTCGATATGAGTCATATACTCGTCAACGTTAACTGCGGGGCCGTTTACGTCACATTCAATAAAGTCAAGACCCTTTTCCTTACACCAGATAAAGTCCTGCTCTTTCCAGGTTTTTATAATACCAAGCTGCATATTATTATCTCCTTTTTATATGGTGGATTTTTATGCTAAAGTAAGTATAACACAGACACGGGAATATGTCAATAATTCCCACTGTGAGTTCATATAAAAGTCAATGGCGACAGCATACGCTATCGCCATTTTAATGCTATTTATTTAGCAGGGGTGTACCTTGTCAGCCTTGCTGGAATGTTCGGTATCAATACCGTACTTCTGTGCCTGACGGTACTCAAAGAACTTGGTAGCAACCTGACCGAAGAGGGCGTAAGAAAGAACGTCTTCGTCCTGCTCGATATACTGTTTGCATTCTTCTCTGAGCTTGTCAAGTTCGGGCTCAAGTCTGTCTGCGGGACGGCAGGTTATCTGCTCGTCGTCGCCGATTATCTGCTTAACGAATTCGGGAGCTACGGGAACGGGAGTTCTACCGTATTCACCCTTTATCATACCCTTGAATTCCTTGGAAACGTTCTGGTATCTGCCGAAGAGAACGTTAAATACAGCCTGGGTACCTACTATCTGGGAGGTAGGAGTTACGAGGGGTGGGAAGCCTGCATCCTCACGAACGCGGGGAACTTCTGCAAGAACCTCTTCGTACTTATCTTCCTGACCTGCCTGCTTAAGCTGGGATACGAGGTTAGAAAGCATACCACCGGGAACCTGATAGATAAGAGCGTTAGCGTCAACAGCAAGAACCTTGGTGTTAAGAAGGCCGTTGGAAAGATACTTTTCACGGAGAGGTGCAAAGAACTTTCTTACCTCGTTGAGCTTAACAAGGTCGAGACCGGTATCGTACTCGGTACCTGCAAGGGAAGCTACGAGGGGCTCCGTAGGAGGCTGGGAAGTACCCAGAGCCATGGGAGAGATAGCTGTATCAACCACGTCAACGCCTGCTTCAATGGCCTTAAGAAGGGTCATGGATGCAACGCCTGCGGTGTAGTGGGTATGAAGCTGAACGGGAATCTTAACGGTTTCTTTAACAGCCTTAACCAGATCGTAAGCTACATAAGGAGTGAGAAGACCTGCCATGTCCTTGATACAGATGGAGTTTGCACCCATTTCTTCAAGTTCCTTAGCAAGCTCTGCATACTTTTCGATAGTATGCACGGGGCTGGTGGTGTAGCTGAGAGCAGCCTGAACGTGACCACCTTCCTTGATGGTAGCCTTAACGGCGGTCTGAAGGTTTCTGGTATCGTTAAGAGCGTCGAATATACGGATTATATCAATACCGTTAGCCAGAGACTTCTGAACGAAATATTCAACAACGTCGTCAGCATAGTGACGGTAGCCGAGAATGTTCTGACCTCTGAAGAGCATCTGGAGCTTGGTATTCTTAACGTGTTCTCTGATGGTACGGAGTCTCTGCCAGGGGTCCTCGTTCAAGAAACGAAGACAGCTGTCAAAGGTAGCGCCGCCCCATGCTTCGAGAGAATGGTAACCAACGGAGTCAAGAGTCTCGAGAGCGGGAATCATTTCCTCGGTGGTCATTCTGGTAGCGATAAGGGACTGGTGAGAGTCTCTTAATACGGTTTCTGTAATTTTAACTTTACTCAATGTGTTTTTCCTCCTTAAGAAAGAAGATTAAGGAATACGCCTGCGGCAACCGCACTACCTATAACACCCGCAACATTGG
>JAZRLW010000204.1:0-3191 GCA_045647025.1 Eubacteriales bacterium | reverse complement strand
CGAAAGCGGGTCGCGGATCGCGCCGCCGATGCAGGTTGCCGCACCGCCGAAGGGCTCGATCTCGGTGGGGTGGTTGTGGGTCTCGTTCTTGAAGAGAAGGAGCCAATCCTGTTCCTCGCCGTCAACGGTGACCTTGATCTTAACGGTACAAGCGTAGATCTCTTCGCTCTCGTCGAGGTTACGGAGCTGACCTGTCGACTTGAGATATTTAGCGGCAAGAGTACCGATGTCCATCAGCGACACGGGCTTGGTTCTGCCAAGCTCCTTGCGGATGCCGATGTAGTGGTCGTAAGCCTTCTGGAGAAGCTCGTCCTCGAAGGTGACGGAGTCGATCTCGGTAAGGAAGGTGGTGTGACGGCAGTGGTCAGACCAATAGGTATCAAGAATACGAAGCTCGGTAATGGTGGGGTCACGCTTTTCGGTATCCTTGAAGTAATTACGGAGAAATTCAAGGTCGTTGAGATCCATGGCAAGGGAGTATTCCTTGAGAGTTTCTGCAAGCTCTTCCCTGCTCTGGCCGATAAAGCCCTCAAGCACCTTTACGGGAGGAGGTGTGGGGGATTCTCTCTTAAGGGTTGCAGGATCGTTAAGATCTGCCTGACGGCACTCAACGGGGTTGATAAGATACTTGTCTATGGCAGCGGCCTCTTCTTCGGTCATTTTGCCGTAGAAGCAGTAAATCTTGGAGCAGAGCACGGTGGGGCGCTCCTCTTCGGTAAGAAGGCCGATACAGATCTCTGCGGAAGCGGCTCTGGCATCAAACTGACCGGGAAGATATTCTACGGCCAGAATGTGGTCGGCATCAGAGGGGATTTCCTCAAGAAGAAGGTCAACGGGAGGCTCGGAAAGAATAGTGTTACGAACCTTCTCTATGTACTTTTCATTAAGTCCTTCAACGTAATAACGGTTAATAAGTCTTACGTTTTCAAGGGATTTGATATCAAGGTTTTTGCGGATATCAGACAGAGTTTTTTCAGCATCAACGGCAAACTGAGGTCTTTTTTCAACAAGAACTTTGTAGATCATCGTTTTTCTCCTGAACTTTATATTTTAAGGCTGTTTTTTTAATGTTTTGCAATCTCGTCTATTCACTTTTCTTGGCTTGAAAAAGGAATAAACGAGACCGCAAAGCAGGCTCATTTTGCAACACTTCGCAGGCGATAAGATAAATCGCCTGCGAATATGGAGCAATAAAAATAATTATTTGCAGAGGGTCTTTCCGGTGCTGTGGAGGTCGTTACAAGCCTCAACAACTCTTTCTACGATGCCCATTTCACCCTGCTTGAGGTAGGAACGGGGGTCGTAGAGCTTCTTAACGCCTACTTCGCCGTCAACCTTGAGCATACCGTCGTAGTTCTTGAACATATGGTCAACGATGGGACGGGAGAATGCGTACTGGGTATCGGTGTCGATGTTCATCTTAACAACGCCGTACTGGAGGGTTTCTTCGATGTCAGCCTTTTCGGAGCCGGAACCGCCGTGGAATACGAAGTTGTAGTGAGCGTCAGCGCCGTTCTTAGCCTGGAGGAAGTCCTGGCCTTCCTTGAGGATTTTGGGTCTGAGCTGAACGTTACCGGGCTTGTAAACGCCGTGAACGTTGCCGAAGGTAGCTGCGAGCATATACTTGCCGTCGCCAGCTGCCTTGAGAGCTTCCTCGAACATATACATATCTTCGGGAGTGGTGTAGAGCTTTTCCTTGCCTACGCTTTCGTTGTTAACGCCGTCTTCTTCGCCGCCTACAACGCCTGCTTCAACTTCAAGGATAACTTCGCTCTTAGCACAACGGGTAAAGAGCTTAGCAGCTTCCTTTACGTTCTCTGCATGGGGAATTGCAGAACCGTCAAACATGTGGGAGTTGAAGAGGTTGGGAAGGCCCTTTGCGCGACGCTTCTCGGTCTCTTCAAGAAGGGGGAGGAGATAAGAATCGAGTTTATCGAACTGGCAGTGGTCGGTGTGAAGAGCTACGTAGATACCGTATCTTTCAGCAACGAGGTGAACATGGTTAGCAAGAGCGATAGCACCGAGAACGGAATCTTTAACGGTCTGGCCGGAAGCGTGAGCTGCGCCACCGATGGACATCTGGATAATACCGTCGGACTTAGCCTTTGCAAGGCCGGCGAGAACGCCGTTTACGCTCTCAATGTCAAAAACGTTGATAGCGGGGAAAGCATAATGATTTTTGTAAGCGCTTTCAAGCATTTTACAATAGGTCTGATAATCTGCTACGGGCATAATAACATCTCCATTATATTTATTTTATACTTGGTGAGGCAGGCTGCCAAATGACAATTCCTACCCAAAATTTACATTATATATTATACTATAAAATAGAACTGCCGTCAAGGGCTTTCGGTAAGTTTTACATAATTGTCATACCAATTTTACCATGTAAAAAGTTTTTTTTGCTCTTGACATGACGGATTTGGTGTATTATACTATTGATGAGAACATGTAAATAAAGGAAATCACCTTATGGCCAAGAATCTTAAAACCAACGCCATGCGAATACTGGATAAGGCGAAAATAGAATACACGCCAAACTTTTACGACTGCGACGAATTTATAGATGCTGTAAAGATAGCCGACTCTTTAGGACAGGCATACGAAAGCTCCTTCAAGACTCTCGTAACCCAAGGAAAGGGCAAAGCGTTTTACGTTTTCGTTATCCCCATAGCCGAGGAGCTTGACCTAAAAAAGGCGGCAAAATCCGTAGGCGAAAAGTCAGTGGAAATGATACACGTCAAGGACATACGGGACGTGACCGGATACATACGGGGAGGATGCACCCCCATAGGAATGAAGAAGAAATATCCCACGGTTATACATTCGTCTGTCACCCAGTTTGACAAAATAATAATCAGCGGAGGAATGATAGGAGCACAACTCCTTCTCTCCCCTGCCGACCTGATAAAAATAACCGACGCAAAAGTCGAAGATATTGTATTTTAAAGCGGAAAGGACAACAAGATGATATACCCAAAATTCCTTAATGAAAACTCAAAAATAAGCGTTATCGCTCCCAGCGCGGGAATAGGTGAAGAAAAGAAGGAAAGCTTTGACCTTTCCCTTTCAAGAATAGAGGCAAACGGCTGGAAAATAAAGGAATCCGCCTCGGTAAGAAGCGGACTACTTGAATCGGCCGACCCAAAAACCAGAGTCAAAGAGCTTAACGAGGCATTTTGAAGTCGGAT
>JAZRLW010000203.1:0-5339 GCA_045647025.1 Eubacteriales bacterium | reverse complement strand
ATACCTCTGCCGCGCCATTGCAAAGGACGGCGAAGGGGCTACCAAGCTCCTTGAGTGCAAGGTTACGGGTGCTGTTGACCTTGAAAACGCAAAGATAGTTGCAAAGTCTGTTATCTGCTCCTCTCTTCTCAAGGCCGCAATGTTCGGTGCCGATGCAAACTGGGGACGTGTTCTTTGTGCCGTAGGCTACAGCGGAGCTGACGTTGACGTTTTAAAGACCGACGTGGCTTTCGAGTCCAATGCAGGCAAGATAGTTGTTTGCAAGGACGGTGCGGGAGTTGACTTCTCCGAAGATGAAGCAAAGAAGATCCTCTCCGAAAACGAAATACAGATACTTATAGAGCTTAATTCGGGTGAAGGAAGTGCCACAGCTTGGGGCTGCGACCTGACCTACGATTACGTTAAGATAAACGGCGATTACAGAACATAAACGGGTGAAAAGAGTATGAAACTTGATAATCAGCAGAGGGCAGAGGTTCTTATTAATGCCCTTCCTTACATACAAAAATACGCAGGAAAGGTCCTGGTAATCAAATACGGCGGCCATGCAATGACCGACGAAAATCTTAAAAAGATGGTAATGGGGGATATCGTTCTTCTTTCCCTTGTTGGAATAAAGGTTGTCCTTGTTCACGGTGGCGGTCCCGAAATTTCCGACACCCTTACCCGTCTTGGCAAAAAGAGCGAGTTCGTTGACGGACTTCGTGTTACCGATGCCGAAACCGCAAGCGTTGTTCAGATGGTGCTTGCCGGTAAGATAAATAAGGACCTTGTAAATCTTATTCAGACCAAGGGCGGTAAGGCCATAGGCCTTTGCGGTATAGACGGCCATATGATGGAAGCAAAGCCGGTGGACGAAAGACTTGGCTTTGTTGGTGACATCATTTCCGTAAACGCCGACCCCATAACCGACCTTCTTGAAAAGGGCTACATTCCCGTTATCTCCACCGTTGGATATGATAAAGAGGGTAACGTTTACAACATCAACGCTGACACCGCAGCTGCAAGAATTGCAGGTACACTCGGGGCAGAAAGCCTTATAAATATGACCGACATTTGCGGTATTATGAGGGATAAGGACGATCCTTCCTCTCTTATTTCCGTTATTCCCGTAAGTGATGCTCCCCAGCTTATGCGCGACGGCGTTATCTCTGGCGGTATGATACCCAAGGTAGAATGCTGTATTGAAGCCATAAGACGTGGAGTAAAGAGGGTGTTCGTTATTGACGGTACCGTTCCTCACTCCATAATTATGGAAATCCTTACCAACGAAGGTATCGGTACTATGTTGGTGGGCGAAGAATCCTACGGCATCTGAGAAAGGGACTTCATTAAATGACAGTTCAGGAAAAAGACAGTAAATATATTGCCGCTTCATACGGCCGTTTCCCCCTCACGCTGGTTAAGGGTAAGGGAGCCAAGGTTTATGACGATAATGGCAAAGAATATATAGATATGGGTAGCGGTATTGCCGTTAACAGTATGGGCATAGCCGACGATGAGTGGAAAGAAGCGGTAATAGCACAGCTTGACGCCCTCCAGCACACATCAAACCTCTACTACACCGGCCCCTGCGCAGAGCTTGCCGAAATGCTCTGTACCCGCACGGGAATGAAGAAGGTGTTCTTCTCAAACTCGGGCGCCGAGGCAAATGAATGTGCCATAAAGGCGGCAAGAAAATATTCCTACGATAAATACGGCGAAGGCCGTCATTATATAATCACCCTTAAAAACAGCTTCCACGGCCGCACGGTGACCACTCTGGCCGCCACGGGTCAGGATTCCTTCCACACCATATTCCACCCCTTTACCGAGGGCTTTGTTTACGCTTCGGCTCAGGATTTTTCCGAGGTTGAGGCACTTGCGGAGCAGTACCCCTGTGCCGCAATAATGATGGAGCTTGTTCAGGGCGAGGGCGGTGTTTACGCCCTTGAAAAGGACTACGTACAGAAGGTCGTTGCCCTTGCAGAAAAGAAGGATATGCTCCTTATAATCGACGAGGTACAGACTGGTAACGGAAGAACGGGTAGCCTTTACGCATATATGGATTACGGCATCACTCCCGATATAGTTACCACCGCAAAGGGCCTTGGGGGCGGTCTCCCCATAGGCGCCACAATGCTGGGCGAAAAGGTAAAGGACACCTACACCCCCGGAACTCACGGCTCCACCTTTGGTGGAAATCCCGTATGCTGTGCGGGTGCTATCTCCGTCCTTAAGCGCTTGGATGACAAAATGCTTGAGGATATAAGAAAAAAATCGGAATATATCTTCTCTGCTCTTTCGGGAGCAAAGGGAGTTAAAGGCCTTTCGGGCAAGGGCCTTATGATAGGCGTTGAAACTGAAAAGCCCGCAAAGGAAGTAATACTTGAATGTATGGAGATGGGAGTTTTGGTCCTTTCAGCAAAGACCAAGGTCAGACTTCTTCCCCCCTACGTTATCACCTATGAAGAGCTTGAAAAAGCCGTTGCAGTCCTTAAGGAGGTTCTTGCACAATGAAACATCTGCTTAAACTTCTCGACCTTACCACACAGGAGATAACCGAGATACTTAATCTTGCCGACCAGCTTAAATTTGAAAAGAAGAACGGCATAGTTCATCATCACCTCGCAGGAAAGACTCTTGGTATGATATTCCAGAAGTCTTCCACCCGTACCCGCGTATCCTTCGAGGTTGGTATGTACGACCTTGGCGGCTCCGCCCTCTTCCTTTCTTCCAATGACCTTCAGATAGGCCGCGGCGAGCCCGTACAGGATACCGCCCGCGTTCTTTCCCGTTACCTTGACGGTATAATGATAAGAACCTTCGAGCAGGCAGAGGTTGAGGCTCTTGCTTATTACGGCTCTATTCCCGTAATCAACGGCCTTACCGACTTTGCACACCCCTGCCAGGTACTTGCCGACCTTATGACCATAAGAGAGCACAGAGGCAAGCTTGCAGGCCAGAAGCTTTGCTTTATCGGTGATGGTAACAATATGGCAAACTCCCTTATCGTTGGCTGTCTTAAGATGGGCATGAGCGTTGCAGTGGGCTGTCCCAAGGGCTATGAGCCCGATGCGGGAATTATCGAATGGGCTAAAAACGAGGGCTACGACCTTCTCATTACCGACGATATCACCGCCGCTGCAAAGGACGCCGACGTAATGTATACCGACGTTTGGGCATCCATGGGTCAGGAAGGCGAAGCTGAAGAGAGAAAGAAGGTATTCAAGACCTTCCAGATAAACGACGAGCTTATGACCTACGCAAAGCCCGACGCTATGGTTCTCCACTGTCTTCCCGCTCACAGAGAAGAGGAGATCACTGCTTCCGTATTTGAAAAGCACGCCGACGAGATATTCGACGAGGCTGAAAACAGACTCCACGCTCAGAAGGCCGTTCTTGTAAAGACCATGGGCAATAAGGAACAAAACTAAATAAATCTACATAAAAATATATAGGAGAGTACCCGTTTGGGCACTCTCCTATATATTTTTTGTTGGGGGTTGCAAAAACGTCAAAAATAGTGTATAATAGAGATAGAAAATATTGCAGAGGTAAACGCCCTGCAAGGAAAGGTGGGTTTCCCATGAAAAAAATAAAAAAGCTGACACTCTTACACTCAAACGACATGCACGGGGATTTTCTCGGGGAGCACACCGACGGTAAGCTGGTGGGCGGTATTGCCCTCCTTTCGGGATATATCAATAAGGTAAGACTTACCGATAAGAACGTTATCTACGCCATTGCGGGGGATATGTTCAGGGGCTCGGTAATCGATTCCGAGTACAAGGGCATCTCCACCGTTGAGATAATGAACCTTCTCGCCCCCGACGTGGTAACCATAGGCAACCACGAAGCAGACTACGGACTTGGCCATCTGCTTCTTATTGAAAAGTGTGCCAAATTCCCCATTATAAATGCCAATATGTATATCCGCACCACGGGTACAAGACTCTTCCGCCCCTATACCATAATGGAAAAGGACGGTATGCGTATCCTCTTTATCGGCGCCGTAACAGAGGACGTTTTAAGCCAGACCAAGACCGAGGATCTGGTGGGCTCCCTTGTAGACGTTGACGATGCGGCCACCGAAATTGAGACTATATGCGCCATGACCAGAGGTATGAACATAGACCTCACCGTCTTACTCACCCATATAGGTGTTGAGCAGGATAAAAAGCTTGCCAGAAAGCTTTCTCCCGACTGCGGCGTTGACATAATCATAGGCGGCCACTCCCATACCTTTATGGAAGAGCCTATTATAGAGAACGGCATTATTATCGTTCAAGCGGGTACGGGTACCAGCCGTATAGGCAGATTCGATATTGATATAGATATTAAGAAGAACGTTATAGAGTCATATAAGTGGGAGTGCGTGCCCATTGACGACAGCCACTGCCCCGCAGACGACGATCTAAGATACCTTATATATAACTATAAGACCCAGACGGATAAGAAGTTCTCCCGCATAATCACCCGTTTTGACAGAGTACTGACTCATCCCTCAAAGTATCAGGAAACCGAGCTTGGCAACCTTTTTGCCGACATAGTGCAGCAGGGGGTGGGTACCGATATTTCCCTTATTGCTTCGGGCAGTATCCGTAAAAGGGAGCTGGGACCCATAGTCACCTATGAAAGACTTATCGCCGTCTATACCTTTGATGATAAGATATACGGTATTAAGGTCACGGGCAGAGTCCTTAAAAAGATGTTTGACTTCTGCTTGGGGGCAGGCTCTGCAGACGGAAGAATAGAGTTTTATCAGGTATCCTCCGGTGTCAAGCTTGTCTACGACAGAAAAGACCTCTACCTCCTTTCCATGACCTTTAAGGGCAAGGAGATTGAGGACGAAAGGGTATATTCGGTGTCCTTGCAGGATTACCACTTCCTTAATATGGATAAGTTCTTCGGTATAACCGAGGCTGACCTTGTCGCCCCCGCGACCATAATCTCCGGCTCTGCCATAGGACTTATAGACGAGGAAATGTCCTCCCACGGCTTTACCGACAGCAGGGTAGAAGGCAGAATAACCTTTGTAAACTGAATAATATAAGAGAAAGACGTCGCGTTTGCGACGGCTTTCTTTATTATTGCTGGTTCTTTTTCATTTCTTTGCAGAGCCCGATAATCGACAGTACGGCAACCTCAATGCAGACTATACCGATAACCAGGTAAAAAACCACTCGGCCAAGCTCCATAAAGCGGGCGGCCATAATTACCATGACCGTACAAGCTATTGTGCCTGCAACGCCTAATATAGCACCGAGGATTCGGAGAATCTTTTTCATAGGCTGTTCCTCCTTTTATAAGGGTCTTTTTTCGGGCATACCCGTTCTTCTGGGGTATTTGTCGGGGGT
>JAZRLW010000202.1:0-2426 GCA_045647025.1 Eubacteriales bacterium | reverse complement strand
GGGCCAAGGTCGATAATATAGTCGGCACACTTGATTACATCAAGATTGTGTTCTATGACGATAACTGTATTGCCTGCATCAACCAGCTTTTGCAGAACTTGTACCAGCTTCTTTACGTCGTCCGAATGAAGTCCAGTAGTAGGTTCATCAAGAATATATACCGTCTTTCCTGTAGCTTGACGGGCAAGCTCGGTTGCAAGCTTAACACGCTGTGCCTCGCCTCCCGATAGGGTTGTGGAAGGTTGACCGATTTTGATATATCCCAATCCAACGTCAAATAAGGTTTTTATTTTCTTGTATATTGAGGGGATATTTTCAAAAAACTTCAGTCCTTCTTCAACCGTCATATCAAGGATATCAAAGATGTTTTTATCCTTAAACTTGACTTCGAGGGTTTCTCTGTTATATCTTTTACCTCCGCATACGTCACAAGGAACGTAAATATCAGGTAAAAAGTGCATCTCGATTTTAACTATACCATCGCCACCACAGGCCTCGCAACGGCCACCAGTAACGTTAAATGAGAATCGTCCGCTGTTATATCCTCTGGCCTTTGCTTCAGGGGTTTTAGCAAACAAATCTCTTATATCGTTAAATACGCCGGTGTATGTCGCAGGGTTTGATCGTGGCGTTCTGCCAATGGGGCTTTGGTCTATGTTAACAACCTTATCAAGGTGTTCAACACCCAATATTTCCCCGTGTTTTCCTGCAACGGTTTTTGATCTGTTAAGCTTTGCTGCTAAATGCTTATACAGAATTTCGTTAACAAGACTTGATTTACCCGATCCTGAAACTCCCGTTACGCAGGTGAAAAGCCCAATGGGGAAATCTACGTCAATATTTTTCAGGTTGTTTTCTTGAGCGCCTTTTATTTTTATCCACTTATCAGTAGGTGTACGGAGCTTTTCGGGTATTTTTATCTGTTTTCTACCTGAAAGGTAGTCGCCGGTAAGTGATCTTGGAGCGTTCATTATGTCCTCAATACTTCCCTGCCCCACTATTTCTCCGCCGTGTATTCCCGCGCCCGGGCCTACGTCTACTATATAGTCGGCGGCACGCATAGTGTCCTCGTCGTGTTCAACTACGATAAGGGTATTACCAAGATCACGAAGGTTTTTAAGGGTATAGATAAGCTTTTCGTTATCTCTTTGGTGCAAACCAATACTTGGCTCGTCAAGAATATACAATACGCCCATAAGTGAAGAGCCTATTTGGGTCGCCAATCTTATACGCTGCGCTTCTCCTCCCGAAAGGGTGCCTGCAGAACGGGATAATGTGAGATATTCTAACCCCACGTTTTTCAAGAATTTCAGACGTTCTTTTATTTCTTTGAGTATCTGTGATGCGATTATTGCATCGCTTCCTGAAAATGGAATTGAATCACAGAAATAGTAGATTTCGCTAACGGAGAGATCGCAAACCTCGTGTATGCCCTTTCCGGCTACGGTAACGGCCCGTGCAATGGGGTTAAGGCGAGCTCCACCGCATTCCTTACAAGGAGCAATGCTCATCATTGATTCTATTTGCATCTTTGCAAGGTCGCTGGTAGACTGCTTATACCGTCTTTCTATTGTAGGGATAATGCCCTCAAACATAGGATTGCCGTAAAGAATTTCCTTTAGTGCTTCTTCGTCTATATCTTTAACTGGATCTGAAATTTGATTGCCGTATTTTTTCAGTATTGCCGAGTATATTCTGAGTAATTGAGCATTCGCAGTAGCGCTTCCGAATCCCGGAGCCTGGATTGCGTCCTCAATTATGCTTAAGTTTTTATCGGGAATAATAAGGTCGGGGTCTATGGATTCAATATAACCGAGGCCTGAGCACTCTTTACATGCTCCTACTGGGTTGTTGAATGAAAACATTCTTGGCGATAGCTCTTCTATGCCGATATCGTGTTCGGGGCAGGAATATCTTTGGGAGAAAGTCTGTTCTGTTTCCGTATCGTTTCTGTAAACCAGAATAAGACCATTTGAAAGTCTTGATGCTGTTTCGCAAGAATCAGTAAGTCTTCTTCTGACGTCGGGGCGTACGGCAAGACGGTCTATGACAACCTCTATATTGTGCTTTTTATTTTTGTCAAGAGGGATATTTTCTTCAAGGTCGTATATGATCCCGTCAACTCTTACTCTTACGTATCCGCTTTTTTTCAGATCGTCAAATGTCTTTGTGTATTCGCCCTTTCTATCCCTGACAATGGGAGCCATAACCTGTATTCTTGTGCTCTCGGGATAAGCAAATATCTTATCTATTATCTGGTCGATGGTCTGCTGTTTTATTTCCACTCCGCATATTGGACAGTGAGGCGTGCCGACTCTCGCATAAAGGAGTCGGAAATAATCGTATATTTCGGTTATTGTACCTACGGTTGAGCGAGGGTTTCTCGATGTGGTTTTTTGGTCAATGGATATAGCGGGAGAAAGCCC
>JAZRLW010000201.1:0-2094 GCA_045647025.1 Eubacteriales bacterium | reverse complement strand
GGCCCATGCTGGGGTTATCCTGCTCAACTACAAGCCAGCTTGCACCCGCAGCCTTTGATGCCTCGATAATGGAGGGGAAGTTCTGCAGGCCGCTACCTACGGGGCGGAACTCAAAATTGCTGGGCTTTTTGGGCTTTTCGGATTCGATACCGATAAGTTCGTACATATCGTCGGATTTTTCTCCGAAGAAGTCCTTCAGATGTACCACGGGAGCGCGGCCTGTATACTTCTTCACGTACTCGGCGGGATTTTCTCCGCCAATGTTTACCCAACAGGTGTCAAGCTCGGTGGCCAGATACTCTGCGGGAACGGTGTCGTAAAGGATATCAAGGGCGTACTTGCCGTCGATTTTAAGGAATTCAAAGTCGTGGTTGTGGTAAAGGAGCTGAATTCCGTTTTCCTTTGCTATCTTGCCTATCTTTTCAACGTCGGCAATGGTCTGGGCCCAGCCTTCTTCACCGGGACGGTCTGCGGGCTCAAGATAGGGTACAGCCACGTATTTACAACCTACGGTGGCGTAATCCTTCATCAGATTTTCTGCATCCTTACGCAGGTCTGCAAAGGGAACGTGGGCGGAAATGGGTACAAGACCTATTTCTTCGCACATCTTTTTTACGTCTTCGGGATTGTTGCCGTAAAGTCCGGCAAACTCTACCCCGTCATATCCCATGTCTTTGATTTTTTGGAGTGTTCCTCTAAAGTCTTTCTCTGCAAAGTCACGGACAGAGTAGACCTGTACTGCTATTGGGAAGCTCATTTTTATCCTCCGTTATATTAGAATTTTATAGTATGGTATCCGTTTTTCTTTTTAGTGTCAAGAAGGCAGAATATCCCGTAAAAAAGGATTACCATCAGCACGAAGACAAGAATTACCGTGCCGATAACGCCAAAAACGGTGGCAACGGGGTTTGCTCTCTTTTCTTCCTTTGCGGGTACTACGCAGGCGATACAGTCGCCTATCTTCTTTTCCTTCAGGGATTTTACCGCCTTTTTAAGATCGCGTTTTGCGGCGATAAATTTCTTTTTGCAGGTAGCAACCTTATCCTGCAGGTCCACCGTTTCTGCAAATGTGGTGATTTTGTCGACGATATAGTCTTTTACAGCTATGATTTCGTTCATGATGTCGTCTCCTTTTCTGTATTTGTGTGTGTTTATTTTTGTTTTCTTTTTTCGATTCGGATATCTACGGAGGGGAATACCATATTTACCGTTTCATAAATGAGCCTTGAGGTTATTCTGTCATGATATCGCTCAAATATTTCATTTTGTTTGTAGTTTGTTGATATTATAAAAGGTTTTTTTCTGTTTATACGGGTGTTGATAACGTTATACAGTACCGTGTCTGCAAAAGGTGTTTTGAACTCTGCGCCGAGGTCATCGATTATGAGAAGATCTGAGTCGAGATAAACGGATGTGTCTGCTTCCGAATCCCTCTGGAACTGGGCCGACTCAAAGGCGGATATCATTTCCTGAATGGGGGTGTATATAACGAAGTTTCCTCTTTCAATAAGCTCAAAGGCTATGGCGCAGGAGAGGAAGGTTTTTCCCGAGCCGGGCGTTCCCTCAAAAAGAAGATTTTCTTTGCCCAGACCAAAGGCCTTTACGTACTTTTTGCAGAAGGTAAGCACCTTGCTCATCTTATCTCTGTCGGCGCCCTGATAATAGTCAAGGCTGAATTTTGAAAAGGTAGTGTCCCTCTTATCAGGGGAGAGATTGGATATTTTCAGATATTCGTTGGAGAGAGCCTTTTTGTAGCAGGAGCATACCTCTTCACCCACCGCGCCCGTGTCTTGACAGAGAGGGCAGGAGTATTTGATGGTGAGAGCATTCTCTGCGTAGCCGTTAGCCACAAGGAGAGCCTTTCTCTTTGATCGGAGCTCCTCAGCTCTTTCTCTGTACTTGACAAAGGATTCGGGGTCGCTCTTTTTATCGTAGAATGTAGACATAAGAGCGTTCATATTCTTTTCCATCTCGTTGCTAATTGCGGCGATTTCGGGGCAGAGGTTGTGGATGGCCGCAGTTCTGGCGGCAAGAGCTGATTCGGCATCTGCTCTGTTTTTAGCGATAGCGGCTATTGCCGCGCCTTCGCAGAGG
>JAZRLW010000200.1:0-8207 GCA_045647025.1 Eubacteriales bacterium | reverse complement strand
GAAAGCCCACCAATGGGAAGGGTACCCTCAATAACTCCGCTGAGGCCTACGCGCAAGGGATATTTTCTGCCGAGAATCTGGGTTATACCTCGCAAATAGTCCGCCCAATCTCCCTGGGCATTTTCAGGCACGTCCTTGACGTGAAACTGAGCCCTTTTTTCAAATTGAACAGAGGACAGTTCTACCACACCGTTGGCCTTGGCACCGTAGGCTATATGAATACCTTTATCTATTGCAAACCCGGTTACCTTACCAAACTGGTGGTCTATGTGAGCGCCTACCGGGCATATACGATAGGGGCAAAAAGCTACTCCGTCGGGGGATCTTTTATAGGTTTGTTCAAATCTATCCACACAAAGCATTACTTCGTCCTCTTTCTTATAAACCTTGAAAGTATATTTTTAGCGTATTCCGAGCCCATTATTTCCCTTCTGATCTTGGGAAACAGGGTGAAAAGAATACCGAAATAAATAACAACACATATGGCTATTGAGCAAAACTGCCACAAAATACCGGCGTTTAGGCCTTTAAGCAGATACCCAGCACCGCCCATAATAACAGTGGACACGGCCATAGGCAAAATATTTTTTACAACGTCGGTAAACTTAAATTTATATCTTATTTGCATAATGATGATGCCAACGGCAACACCCTGCAGACGGATAAGAGAGCGAGCAGTGTAAAGAGCCTCAAACCCATATCCGATGCATACCGAAAGAATGGGTATAAGGAACGCCAAATGAATCACCTGAGAAAGAAGAGATATTTTAGGCTCCCCTTTACTGCGATAGACCTCGCTTGAAAAATATGAGAACACGACCACTACCGAGCTTGTAAGACTCCACAACCCTATAAAGTCGGAAGCCTCCATCCATTGTTCACCCAACAGAATGTAAGTAATAAGGTCGCTGAAAAGGTACATACCAACGCCCATTGGCATTACGATAACCGCCGTAAACCTCTGGAACTGGTAATAAAGACGTTTAAACTCCCCGTCGTTATTCTGATTTCGCGACAATGCCGCAAACAGCACTGGAGTAACGGCGGCTGTTATTATGGAAATCAGCGAATTAACGGTACTCATTGAGTTACGGTATATTCCGAGATAATGCTCGCTAAGGTGGGAACCTACGATAAATATTCCTACGTAAGAGGTCAGCCAGATAGCTATACTTTCAAAAAGAGACCAGACACTGAAGGAAAACATCTCTTTTAGCAATCTGAAATCAAAATAAAAGGTAGGCTTCCATTTTGATTTTGCCGTAAGGACCACGGCATTAAATATATAAGAGGCAAAGGTTCCTATGAGAAGAGCCCTATAATCACGCAAGACAAAGGCCAACGGAACGGTAACGACAAGCGGTATAAGAGAGCCACCCGTTCTTACAAAAAAGAGGGTTTTAAAGTCAAAAGCCCGTCTGTATCTGGCCATTTGGATACTCGAAAATGAAGACGCCAAAATCAAAAGAGAAGACAACGCGATCACGTTGCCCAAATCGGGGCTTCCAACAAGAGCAGCGATTCCGTGCCTGAAGAAGAAAATAATAAGGCAGATCACAGCCGCAAGACTAAGATTTGTCCAGAAGGCCACGGTGGTACACTTATTCAACCTGTCTTCAGACTCAAACTCCCTTTGAACGATGTACTTCTGAAACCCCGCATCGGTAAACACCTCTGCAAAGCTTATAACCATAGTTATAACTGCCACGATACCGAAAGCTTCGGGCATCAGGAGTCGAGCCAATATTATATTGACCACAGGGGTCACTATCTTTGCAGCTATCTCCGTAACGGAAGACCAAGCTGTGGCTTTGGTGACCTTGCGGTTCATATTGTCCGTTGTTTGAATACCGTTATTCATAATCAATCTTTATATTCCTTTTTGGGAGGAAGGGTAACCATATTTCCGAGAATGGTATCCCATTCTTCGGGATAGAAGGGTTCAAATCCGCTTCCGGGACAGAAGGTCAATTCACCGATATACAAGCGGCCCTCAACCTCGTAAAAGTCCACTCTGAGGAAGGGAAAGGTTTTGGAAAGTAAGGCAGATATCTCCACCATTTTATCGTAATTAACAGGCTTGGGAAAATTTTCTCTTATGGAAGGATATCTCTTCTTAAAGGGAAGAATTTTCCACTCACGGTCGAAGAATGACACCTTTATCCCCTGCTTTGTAGCTCTGTCCGTACTTACAAAAGTACAGTAAACCTCACCGTCAAAACAGAAAAACTTGTAATCAACAAGCTCGCCCATTACATTGTCTTCTAAAAGTTCCTCGCATATTACCCTGCGGGGAACGTTCTTATAGGGCCATTCTCTGCCCATAAGGTAATAATCCTCTGCAAGACCTTTCTTAAGACCTTCAACAACCTTTTCTCTGTCAAGGGTAGACTTATCGTGGCATATACACATTCCAAGTCCTGAATTGTGATTGCACTTAAGAACAAACTTGTCAGGCAAGGAATCAAAATCAATATCATCGGGATTTTCCCATACTCCAACCAGCGGAACGAGATACTCATCCCCTATACGTTGGGAAATATACTCCCTTGCCAGATACTTGTCAACCATAACAGTCTGTTCTGGACGACGGTCGTAAAGCTTTATCCACTGCATCTTCTCGTTGAAGGTAACAGGGTTGTCAAGGTCAAGTTTCGCATCCATTCTAGCATGGAATATACGGGTAATATACTCTTTATCGGATACTGAATCCTTCTTACCCTTCATTGCGGCCAAAAGAAATCTGTAATCGGGATTGGTGAGGTATTTGATAATCTTTTTAATGTTCATATTAAATCAAATCTCCGTTAAAAGGAAAATATATAGGGCATAATCTTGAGTGAATCCCACTCGGAATATATACGAAAGACAAGCCACAGCATGAACAAGGCAAACACGCCTACTCGGTAAAGCTTTTTCAATTTCTGCGGAATTAGTTTTTCTCCCTCAAAGGCAAGAACTCCCCACATTATCAAGCGGGCAATATAGAAATACTCGTTCACTCTCCAGAAGCCCAACACTGTAGCCGCAGGAAGTATAATAACGTCGTAAAGACAGAATATTTTTATTCGATGAATATTCTCCGTCTCCTCATATCGCCCGTCAAAGAGCAGTATAAAAAACGCAAGTAACGCCTGAGGAGCAAATGTAAGCCAAGTGGAGAATATGGAATTACCTGCCGTATTGGCAATATATCCGAAATCATTCCCTTTAAGTAATCCCGTCGTAAGGATAAGAGCCTGCAATCCTCTGGCACAAAAATAAGACATCAGTATAAGAATGCAAACGGCTATTGCCAACCTTGTGCCCTTAACGAAACGGGAAAATTTAGATTTTTCCACAAATCTATAAATCCCATAGAATACAAATATGGGAACCAGAGCTATGGACATACGATGTATAGTAAATGACAGGATTATTACCAAACAGCCTATGATACGAAGAGGTAGTTTTTTATTGCTGAAAATCACAAGGCCCAAGAGCAAAAATGCCACGGCAAAAGTGCTTCTGAGGGTACATAACCCTTTAAGATAGGGATAAATCAAAAGAATAAAGGGCGAATAATAAATATTTTGACGGGGGCAGAACTTTTTTATAAAAAGACAGAATGCCAAAACAATAATACCATAGGTAATGGCAAAAAATATTCTGTAATTATCGGTAAAAAGTCTTATAAGCTGGCAATACCAAAGATACACAGGCTCTGAGACCATTTCCGAAAAAGGAGAAGCGGAATCGTTTGAGTGAAGAAAGATATTGATATAATTTAGGGAATCAGCTCCACCCAATTTATACCCAACCTCTCGGAAGGTAGCCACAAAGACGAGAGCAACGGACAAAGCCCCAAGCCATAAAAGCTGACGTCCGCATATTCTTTTTTTATTTTCTATCCCCGGTAACGGTACCCTCATAGCCATCCTTACACAGAAAAAGGAAAGAAGACCGAGAGCGGTATATAGGAGAAAAGAAAAAACGTCAGGTTGACCCGTATACATTACTTTTTACTCCGATTAACTGTTTTTTCAAGGAATTCAAACCATTTAGAACAAATATTTTCCGCATCAAGTTCCTTACAAGTTTCTGCTGCGGCAAGCCCCATACGAGCGGCATCTTCGGGGTAATCGGCCATGC
The DNA here is from genome assembly GCA_045647025.1 of Eubacteriales bacterium. GTDB lineage: Bacteria > Bacillota > Clostridia > Oscillospirales > UBA644 > JAZQLP01. The sequence goes on along the minus strand of JAZRLW010000200.1, from coordinate 4,076 downwards.
GGCAAATGGCCTCTGCCATAGCGCGACTATCTCTTACGGGAACAAGAAGCCCGTTTTTCCCCTGTTCGATAAGTGCTGCAGACCCACCTGCGGGGCAATCTGTGGATATAGAGGGAACACCTGATGCCATAGCTTCAATGAGAACGTTTGGCATCCCCTCAAAGTCGGAGCAAAGAACAAAGGCTGATACCTTGCTCAATTTATCGGGAAGGTCATTAACCTTACCGGGGAAAGAGAAAGCCGTTTCAGGGAGCATGGAACGGGCGTAATCCGTCCATTGGTCGCGAAGACTTCCGTCACCGTAAATAACCAGCTTATAATCGGGATGAGAAGCGTAAAACTCAACGAATGCATCTATGAGTAATGGAAAATTCTTTTGTTTTTCAAATCGGCCCGCACCTGCGATTACCTTTTCCCTCTCACCAACGTAGGGCTCGGGAATACGGGAAAGGTCAAGAGGATTTGGAATAACCGTTCCTTTTTCGCGAATATTTTCAGGGAAGAAAGAAGCAGCTCCAGTAGTCTGAAAGATAAAGCCATCGGCATAAGGATACAAAACTTCACGAAGCTTGCGGGTAACCTTCTTATTGGGCATTGACCGAGGGTCATTTCTCTCGGATACCACCACGGGTATTCTGGTAAACATTAAAGAGCCGATAACGTAAATACCTATTTCCTCGGGAAGAGTCAGCACCACGTCGGGATCTATTTCTTTTACAGCGTTACGGACTTTTGCATACCGCCCTATCTTGTCAAAAAGAGGATTGGTAGACACCTGTCCTATACGGCACACCGACACCTCCGACGGTACGGGATAAAAATCATCGCAGTTGTCAAGAAGAATAAGAGAGAGCTCGTGCCCCCTTTTTATCCAATCGGCAAGAAGCTGAGAGATCACCCTCTCGGCTCCGCCTGCACCCATATTTCTCGTAACTATAGCAATCTTCATGTACGTTGCTCCATTCGTAGCAAAAAGTTTATCAATATCCGTAAATCTCAAGAAGCTTTTTCGCGGTCACTGCAATATTAAACTCCGTTGCTGCCACCTTATCACACCATTCTTCTCTATGAGAGGAAGGAAGAGCGGCGATAAAGGTTTCGGCCCACTTTTCCTCTTTCCCGTCACCTATATCCAGATAGATAACCCCACCAAGGTCGGCCTGACGCGTCACCGCCGACGATGCAAAACAAGGCAATCCAGAGCTTTGAGCCTCTACCAGAGTTACGGGTAACCCCTCAAAAAGAGAAGGCAATACAAAAATATCCATAGCCTGATAGAGCCTGTCAACGTCACCTCTTCTTCCCAGAAGAATAACGTTTTTCTCAAGGCCGTTGGCAGAAATATATTCCTCAATTTGAGGACGGAGATCCCCGTCGCCTATGAGCAAGAGGGTAATATCGGAACGCTTTTTTAGAGCTTTAGCAAAGGCTGAAAGCATGAACAGATGATTTTTCACCCCATCCATATACCCAACGTGTCCGATAAGAAGATCGTCATCAACACCTAACTCTGTTCTGTATTCCTGACGGACAGATTGTGAAAACCTGAATTTTTCAACCTCTATTCCGTTATACATAACAATACTTTTCTTTGTAAAAAGCCACTTTCGGGCAAGGTCGGAACAGCCTATACCCAAGGTCATATCCATATTCAGCAAGGGCTTAAGTATCTTATGAGCCGTTGAGTGGGTGCAGGAACTGCTATGACAATGCACAATCCGCTTTTTGCATCTGCCAAGTTTCGCTCCAAGCACGTCAAAATACATCGTTCCGCTGTTTCCATGAACGTGTACGGCAGAATACCCTTTTGTTTTTACAAGCTTTTTCAGCCAAAGGGTATATGCTAAGGGATTTTCATTTCTCACAACGGGAGGAATAATAACCTCTCCCATAAGCCGCAGCTCTTCGATTATTTTCTCCTCGCCACCCGCACAAAGAAGAAACGAATATTCAACCTTGGTATAAGTGGCCTTGGCAAAATTCAAAATCACAGAGGTTATTCCGTTATAGGCGGCGGAAACCGTATCTATAACCAAAACCTTACACATTTTATCGCTCATTTTAAATCGCCCGTTTCTTCAAAGGGCTTCCCCGTTATGCTTTGCTCCAGGATTTTCGCATCCACCAATGTTCTGTACCATCTGTGGTACATATAGTGGTAAACAAAGCCTTCCTTCCCGTCAAGGAATCCCAGCTTAAAAATATAGTTATAAATAAAAAGCAACCAACAACGGAAGAACATGGGGAAACGGTAATAAAAGCCAAACTTCTTCTTTCGGGTACCGCTTATGGCTGCATCCTTCTCGTCAAAGTCCGCACTTTTGCCTTCCTTGAACTCGTAATAATCCTGCATTTCGCGAGTGGCATACCAGTTCATTTTGTTTATCCAATGGGTCATATCCTTGAAATCGTAATGAATAAATCTGTTTTTTGCATACACGGAGGTACCGTGAGAAAGAACGGTATGCTCGTCCATTTTTCTGTCCTCGATACGGCCTATTCCCGTTTTAAAGAGCATAAGCTTACGCTTATTGTGGCAGCCGTGCTTTATTTTCTTGTTCATAAAATAAAGCCACGCCTCCATGGTTACGCCGTTAACGTCGTCGTCACTATGCTCCTCCATAAGAGCCTCAAGCTCCTTGCAAAGCTCGGGAGTAAGTCTCTCGTCGGCATCAAGACGGAAGGACCATTTAGTGTCAATATTCGTATTATCTATGCCCCAGTTAAACTGTCTGGCATAATTTTCAAAGGGATGAAGGTAAAAATCCGCGCCGTAAGACTTGGCAATTTCCTCGGTCTTATCGGTGCTTCCGCTGTCAACAACAACCACTCTTTTTGCAAAACCCTTAACCGACTCAAGACAGTCGGGCAGATTTATTTCTTCGTTTTTAGTCAACACAATAACGGTAACGTCGCTCATCTATGCTCCTCCGTTTTCTCTATTGATTGGGCAAAGGTGAATTTTCTATACTCGGTTTTATATCTACTCATTTCCCTGTCATAGGTCAAACTGCCAAAAGCCTTGTTGACCAATCCCGTAAAAAGGGAAAGCATTTTAAGTGCCCAGCCAAAACCTTTTACAGCAAACACCTTTTTACCGTGAACAGCGGCTATTGTCTGCACAAGGTTGCAGGTATTGACGTATTCTATATTCTGAGGCCAGAATATACCTTCTTCTCTATTGTCAATCATAAGACGGACAAATTCGCAGAAATTCTCTATATATATCATAGATCGCTGATTGTTTACATAGGGAAACAGCGGTATCTTTCTTGCAATCTTCGAAAGGAAGGGATAGTTTCCTTTACTTCCCTTCCCGTATATCATGGGAGGGCGGAGAATGACCACCTTAAAGGATTCGTCGTTCAACGGCTTAATCCCCTTTTCGGCCTGAACCTTACTGTCTCCGTAGCTGTTTGCGGGGCTTAATTGGGTTTCGGGAGTGATATGCTTTGTCTTACCTATGGGAGCGCTGTCGCCGTAAACAATGGCGCTGCTCATAAAAACAAACTGCTTTGCGCCGTCAGCCTTAGCCTTTTTTGCAGCTTCAACAGTCAAGTCGGTATTGACAGAATAATACAGAGCTTTCTTCTCTTCGGTTAGTTTTCCGTTATCGGAATGAGCAATACCGGCAACGTGAAACACCGCGTCGTACCCACCGAAGTCTTTTTCTCTCCAAGAGGGCAACGTCATATCAATCGTATCCACTGCGTATTCGTCGCCGAAAGCAGACAAGTAGCTTTCAAAAGAGGTTCCGATATAACTGTTTGCGCCCGTTATCAGTATCTTTTTCATTCTTCGGCGGCCTCTTTCTCTTCCCTTTTAAGCTCGCCCGTTCCGCCTTCAACCACACCTTCCGAGCGAAGAACACTCAAAAAGGTTCCGAAAAAGCATTTACAGTCAAAAGCAAAACTCATTTTTTCAACGTATTCGCCGTCAAACTTGGCCTTGACGTCAATTTCAAGCTCGTCTCTTCCGTTTATCTGGGCCCAGCCAGTAAGACCGGGACGAACTCCGTTTGCGCCGTATTTGTCTCTCTCTTCTATGAGATCAAATTGATTCCATAAAGCAGGACG
>JAZRLW010000199.1:0-3653 GCA_045647025.1 Eubacteriales bacterium | reverse complement strand
CTTGGTGGTGTAGTGGCTGGAGAATCCGCCGCCGCGGAAGTTGTCGAAGCCGGCCTCACACCATACGGTAGCGTCGGTCATCTTCTTGATGTCTTAAGTCGGATCGTAGCCATGTCGTTCTGTGAGCCAAGGAGTTGTAGCCCCTAATTGTCTTCCTAAGACCGCTTGGCCTCCGACTTTATCAAGAAGATGACTGATGCAACTGTTTGGTGTGAAGCCGGTCAGGACAACTTCCGCGGCGGCGGATTCTCCAGCCACTACACCACCAAGGCCGAAATGCCCTGTACCATGATCCGTATGAACCTCGTTAAGGGTCTCGGCCCCGTTCTCCAGATAGCTGAAGGCTGGACTGTTAACCTTCCCGATGAGGTTTCCGATACCCTTATGGAAAGAACCAACCCCACTTGGCCCTGCACTTGGTTTGCTCCCCGTTGCGACGGTAAGGAAGGCTCTCCCTTCAAGACCGCTTACGAGGTAATGATGAACTGGGGTGCTAACCACGGCGCTATCTCCTACGGCCATATCGGTGCTGACCTCATTACCATGTGCTCCATGCTCCGTATTCCCGTATGTATGCATAACGTTCCCGAGGATGATATCTATCGTCCCGCTTGCTGGAACGCATTTGGCATGGATAAGGAAGGTCAGGACTACAGAGCTTGCGCAACCTACGGTCCTATGTACAAATAAGAAAATAGCTTAAAAATAGGAAAGACAGAACAGCTTAGGCTGTTCTGTCTTTTTGCTTTGTCTGTTTTATTTAGCATCAATATGTTCAGGACTTGCGCTTACGTCAAAGTTCTGAGCCTCACCTTGGTAGGTGTTACCGCTTGCTGTGACTTTGATGTCTCTTGTAGTGGTAATAAAGCCATTGGGGTCGATAAAGTAGAGTACGAACTTAATATCTCTTCCTTTTTTTAGTTCCTTTCTGTGCTTGCCTCGCCAGAAGGGGAAGAATACTTCCTTTTTTTCTCCGGGAGCCAGCTCAACGGGAATATCGTACCACATATTGCTGTTATGGATATCGGCAACTCTTATGGTACACTGGTTAAGGTTTATATCGTTGTACTGATTCCAGAGTTCCATGCTGAAGCCTTCCTCGTTACCGTCCCATTTGACTTCGTCAGGAAAATCAACGGGGGAGAGGCAGGAGCGGAGTGCCCAGAAGGTGGGCTTGGGGATAAGGCTGGGTGTAACTACTCCCCAGTCGTTATCCTCGGAAAGGACTGCCCATCTGAAGGGGTGGCCTTCCATAGAAGATGATGCGCCGCTTATCCAGGGGAAGAAGGTGCCGCCAAGGCAGGAGGGCTCGTTTCTCATGAGTCCCCATTCTCTCTTAAGTCTTTCGTGAAATACCTGGAGTGCGGTGGTATCTTCGGGATATACGGGTTTTGTGTCATCGATTATGGAGCAGTCGTTGGGGCTGTAAAGGATATCGGGGTTATTGGAGAAAAGGCCGTATTCGGAGGCAAACCAGGTGCCCGACCAACCCCTTTCCAAAGCTTCTTCCTTTGTGGTTACTTCCTGATTAAATTCCCAGGAAAGGGGATTTGAAACCTTGCCTTCCGCAAGGAATTCCTTTGCAAGCTTGAAGGAGTAGTGGACGTCTGCGATATCGCCAACCTTAAGCTCGAATCTTCCAAACATAGGGCCTTTTGTGGGGCCTGGAGGGGGGAACATGGTGTTCTTGTCAGGTGAAAGCTTCTTGACGAACTTATCGTAAATATCCATGTGGAGCCAGCCGCTTTCCTGTACGGCTTCGCTTTCGGGCATATTTTCGTTGCCTATGGCCCAGATGGTGATACAGGTGCGGTTTCTATCCCTTAAAACACCACTCTGGAGTCGCATAAGGGAGGGTCCTACCCATTCGGGATCGTGGATAAAGTGGGTTCCCCAGTCAATGGGAAGCTCCTGAACAAGATAAAAGCCCATTTCGTCGCAAAGGTCGGAGAGTGCTGTGGGACCCATATAGTGGGTACGGATAGCGTTGATGTTTGCCTTTTTCATAAGCTCAAGGCTCTTGCGCAACCAGTCGGTGGGGGTGTAAATGCCGCCCTCGGGATGCTGGGACAGATGGTTAACACCTCGGAACTTAACGGGGTTGCCGTTAAGGGTGGCGCGACAGTCCTTTACCTCAAACAGACGGAAGCCCTTCTTAAAGGTGAAAGACTCGGGCTTTTGGCCGTTAAAATATGTGGTCAGATTGACGGTATAAAGGTTGGGATGTTCGTCGTTCCAGAGCAAGGGCTCTGCCATAAGTATTTTGATGGGAAGGCGTTTTTCGCTATGAGCAGGAAGTACAGCTGCAAAAGCTGCTCTTTTTGCCACCGTGCCGTCGGGAGCGGTTATGTTGAACTGTATTTCGCCCGTTCTATCTTTGTCGCTATCGTTTTTGAGGCAAACTTCGCCGTCAAAAAGACCCTTTTTAAGGTTGCCATTTTTAAACACCGCGGGCAGGTAATAGCTTGTAACACGGCATTTTTCTTTTGCAAAGAATCTTGCGGGCTGGGCAAGACCTGCAAAGCCCGAAGAGTGGCGGGGCATATCGAGCTGGATATGCTTGTGATAGCGGAGTATTCTTACTGCCACAAGAACCTTGTCGCCTGCCTTAACCTTGTCTGTAACGTCAAGATAAATAGGTGTAAGGCCGCTCATGTGCTCTGCCAACAGCTCCCCGTTAAGGTATATTCTGGATGCGGGATAAATGGCCTCAAAACAGAGGATTATCTGCTTATCTGCCCATGCTTCGGGGATCTTTACAGTCTTTCTTATAACTGCGCCGTCATCCTCGGTGAAATGGGTCATATTGATACGGTCAAATCCGTTGACTCCGTACACATCCTTATATTTATCGGGGCAGATTTCTGTATCGTATATGCAGATTTTTCCCGGTTGCAATCTCTTTTCCCAAAGTTCGTCGGAGGTTTCCTTGGATGCGAGAATTTTTTCATCAACGTTGAAGGGAGAGTAGGTAACCTTCCATTCACCGCAAAGAGAAAGGGATGCTGACTCCTCGTCTGACCATTCTTCTCTCCATACGGGGGTGATAGAGGTCTTCCATTCTCCGTCCTTAAAGGTCACTTCTGTGGTCTCTTTTGCCGAGAGCTGTGTCTGAATAAGCTCTTCGGTTATGAACTGTTTTTCTTCGGCTGTGTAGTTCATGTTCATTTCCTCTTAATTGAATAATTCGGAAAATTTGCCGTTAACGAATACGGGAACCTCTTTTCCGTCAAAGGTGATACCTGTTATTGAAAGGTCTTCTGTTCCTACCATAAAGTCAACGTGGGTAATGGAGTCGTTAAGTTCCTTTTCTTTAAGCTCTTCCTTTGAGAGGTTTTCGCCACCTTTAAGGGTGGAGGGGTAAGCCTCGCCAAAGGCAAAATGGCAAGAAGCATTCTCGTCAAAAAGTGTGTTATAGAAAAGAACCTTTGACTTTGCAATGGGGGAGTCAATAGGAATAAGGGCAACTTCTCCAAGATATGCAGCACCTTCGTCAACAGCTATGGCAGCTTTGAGGAATTCCTCGCCCTTTTCGGCCTTTACGTCGATGATCTTGCCGTCTTTAAGGGTAAGAACGAAGTTGTCTATGATGTTTCCGCCTTCTATAAGGGGCATAGCAGAGGCAACGGTACCGTTTACGCCGTTTCTCTTGG
>JAZRLW010000198.1:0-7700 GCA_045647025.1 Eubacteriales bacterium | reverse complement strand
CAGCGAAGTAGAGGTTATTGAGGACGGCGTAAGAAAGGGTATAAGAATCGTAAGACCCTTTATGAACTCCACCTTTGCCCAGAATATCTGGTTCTACGATGATGCTTCCAGAATCGACTTTGAAACCGATGTTGATTGGCACCAGACTCACCAGATGGTTAAGGCCGCATTCCCCGTTGAGGTTAATGCAGATAAGGCTACGTATGAGATACAGTTCGGAAAAATCGAACGTCCTACCCATAAGAACACCAGCTGGGAGGCTGCCAAGTTTGAGGTTTGCGGCCACAAGTACGCTGACCTTTCCGACGGCGGTTACGGCGTAAGCTTGCTTAACGACTGCAAGTACGGTCACGATATCCACGACGGCGTAATGCAGCTCTCTCTTCTTAAGTGTGCAACAGCTCCTAATCCCGAGGCTGACCAGGGTCAGATGTCCTTTACCTATTCTATCTGTCCTCACGCAGGTTCTCTTGAGTGCAGCGATACCGTAAAAGAGGCTTATTACCTTAACTATCCCATGACCGCGATCAAGGCAGAAGGTACAGAAAGCACTATTCCCGAAAGCTTCTCCATGCTTTCTATTGATCGTGAAAACGTTATTTGCGAAACCGTTAAGGAAGCAGAAAACGGTAACGATCTTGTTCTCCGTCTTTACGAGAGCAAGAATAGCAGAAGTAAGGTTAACATTAAGCTTGGCTTCAAGGCTGAAAAGGCTTATCTGTGCGATATGCTTGAAAATGAGATTGAAGAACTTCCTCTTAATGACGGCGTGATTTCCACCGAAATAAAGGGCTTTGAAATTCTTACTATTAAGGTAAAATAAATCATTTATGGGCTACGGTAAAAAGCCGTAGCCCATTGGAGCATTTTATGATAAGAATTATGTTTGTTTGTCACGGCAATATCTGCAGATCACCAATGGCCGAGATAATTTTCAGAGATATGGTTGAGAAAAGGGGAGTGGGTGACAGATTTTTCATCGCCTCTTCTGCAACCAGCACCGAGGAGATATTCTGCGGAGTAGGCAATCCTGTTTATCCTCCCGCCAGAGCAGAGCTTGAAAAACACGGTCTTTCCGCCGACGGAAAAAGAGCTGTACAGCTGAAAAAGAGCGACTACTCCGAGTACGACCTTTTTGTTGCTATGGATGATGCCAACATACGTAATATAGGCTATATATTTGGCGGCGACCCCGACGGGAAGGTGTCAAAGCTTATGGACCATACCCCCAAGGGCGGCTCGGTTGCCGACCCATGGTACAGTGGTAAATTTGACGTAACCTATAGAGATATATACCTGGGTTGTGAGTGCTTATTAAACGAGCTTATATAAAAAGAAAGCAGACGGTCAAGCCGTCTGCTTCTCTGTATATTTAATTAATATTCGCCTTTTTTGTATGCGCTTGTTATTTTGCAGGCAACCTGCTGAATCTTGGTTGCGGTAGCTGTATCTATTCCCAATCTGGTATGGGGTTCTGCACCGTCCTTTATTTTTATGCTACGCTCTCTTTCGGTTATAGCATAGAAAAGACAGGATGCTGCCAAGTAAGAGCCGTTGGGGGTTGCATGATTTCCGTCTTCCTGATAAAGCTCTGGAGCGGGGCGGCTGCGGAGAAGCTTCTGCCAAACAATACCTGCGGGGGCTACGGAGCCGTTCATATATTTTGCAAGTTCAATATTTGCATCGGTTATGGGTGCCTGCTCCTGCTTCTTTCCTCTGTTTGACCAAACCATATAGGTTATGGGCTTTGCGGTGGTCTTGGAAATGTAATTGTCGTATATCTGCTTACCGTTTTCAAGATAGAGCTCTGCATCAAAATTGGTGGCTTTACCCTGAAGGATTATGTAGTCGTAATTACCATGAAGGATATTGTATTTTGTGTTGATCTGACCTGCGTGGAAGTCCAGACACTTTCCGCCATGGGTAAGCATAACGCAGTTTGCGTCAACGCCTACTTCCTTGAAAAGGTCGTGTAAAATAGCGGGAACGAAATTAACGAATGTGTGGCTGTTTCCTATAAACAGCACGTTGATTTTGTTTTTCATTTATACTCTCCTCTAAACTGTGGTTAATAAATGATAACATATTTTTCAGTCTCTGTCAAGTAAAAAAGGGCATAAATTTTATTTTCTTGACATTTTGAAGGGTTTAGTGTATAATGTTAATAACATTATAGGATACTTTTAAATTGTAACACGGAAAGAAGTGCGACTATGCCTTACGGAGAAATAAACGAAGGATTAAAAGGCCTAATATCGGGCGTTCCTTATTTTACAGCCAATCTTGCAAATGCTGCCGCATTGCTTTATAATAGCCTATCCGATATAAATTGGTCGGGCTTTTATCTGATGCAGGACGGCAAGCTTGTGCTTGGACCCTTTCAGGGTAAGCCTGCCTGCATAGAGATAGCCGTGGGTAGGGGAGTGTGCGGCACTGCAGTAGCCCGTGGCTCTACCATATTGGTGGAAAACGTACACGAGTTTGAAGGACATATTGCTTGCGACAGCGCCTCAAATTCCGAAATAGTCATACCCATTCGCAAAAACGGTGTTATTATTGGTGTTCTTGATATAGATAGCCCGACTATCGGCCGCTTTACCGAAACCGATAGGGAAGGCCTTGAAGAGTTTGTCCGAATACTCGAATCAGAAATAAACTGATTCTATGGTGAATATTTATTAAAATGTTTCTTTTTTCCCTTGACAAACGTGTGAATCTCTGTTATAATGACAAGGCGTTTTAAGGCGCAGAGAGAAACATAATACATCGGGGTGTAGCGCAGCTGATAGCGCGGGTGGTTTGGGACCATCAGGCCGCGGGTTTGAGCCCCGCCACTCCGACCAAAAAAGCTCAGGAATCGTTGATTCCTGAGCTTTTTTCTTTTTTTGCTTTAAGTTATATACCGAGATCTGCAATAATTTTACTGAAAGGACGGTGCGTGGGTTTTACCGGTCGCAAAGGCGTTAGATCCGGGATTTGACATAGAGAAATACATCTTTGCCGCCTTTGTTGTACCGAAGTCGCGGTTTGAGCCCGTTTCTTGCACTTTATTGAATGCATCTCTGAACATCTGATTGTGGGCTTCTTCTCTGTTGAGAAGAAAATCAATGGTTTCTCTGACTTTCTTATCCTCTATCTGTCGGTAGAGATACTCGTAAACTACCTTTGCTCTCTGTTCTGATGCTATATTGGAGAGAAGGTCGGCACATAAATCGCCCGTCACGGTAACGTAATCTCCCGTCCATGAATACCCCGAGGAATTGATAAGACCTGGGTTTAATCCAAGCAGAACGTGTGTCTGCACTTCGCCCGCCTGAATTTTTGTAACGTCCACATCGTGACCGTTGAGAAGATTAATAGTTTGTGCAACCATTTCCATATGCCCTAACTCTTCGGCCGCGATATCAAGAAACAGATCCTTTATTTCAGGATCTTTGATTCTGAAGCTTTGGGACATATACTGCATTGCAGCCTTTAGCTCTCCGTTACCGCCTCCAAGCTGTTCTTGAAGGAGCACTGCATACTGAGGATTAGGTCTTTCTATCTCCACGGGATGAAATAACTGTTTTTCGTGTTTAAACATAATAAAATTAACCTCCGTCTATGGTGTTGACGTTATTATTTCCAATAGAGGAGAATACTATGCTTACATTCTTTTATCATCCGTGGCGGGATTATCGATAAGCTTGCCGCTTTCGGTAAATCGTGAGCCGTGGCAAGAGCAATCCCAGCTATGCTCGGCAGGGTTGTATTTGAGGGCACAACCAAGGGGGGGGCAGCGGGGCAGGGTGGGGGTGATGAGGCCTACGATAGATTCAAATGCGTTAACGGCCAGTTGTGGGTGTAGAATACTTCGTGATGGTGAAAAAACATTCATATAAGGATTCGTTTTACCTTGGATAAGGTCGCATAGAATATTTGCGGCCACCATAGCATTTGTCATTCCCCATTTGTTAAAGCCCGTTGCCACAAAAACGTGGGGAGTAGCTTTTGAGTATTGTCCGATATATGGGACTTCGTCCAAAGTCATACAGTCTTGTGTTGCCCATTTGCCGACGAGTTCAGCCTTTTTATAGTGCTTTTGTGCAAAGGCTTCCAGCTCTTTCCAGCATCCTCCTTGTTTGCCCGTACGGTGTCCGCCGCCGCCGAGGAGGAGAAGGTCTCCGTAGTTTCGAAAGGACATACCCGTGTCCGATTCGTCTACGTACATTCCGTTGACGTTTTGTGCACCCTTAAGAGCAATAACATAGGAACGGTGCTGATAGAGCTTCAAAAAATAGCCGCCGTGTTTATTCAGAATTGGAAAATGTGTGGCTACTACCAGCTTTTTGTAGGTAATTTGTCCGTGGTTTGTAATTGCCTTATTCGGCTTTAGTTCCATTACTTTGGTGTTTTCATAAATCGGTAGGTCTTTTGCAATAGTGTATAGGAATTTCAATGGGTGAAATTGCGCCTGATTTTTTACGAGAACTGCACCCTCCACCTCTATTGGGAGCTGGCAAGCATCCGAAAACTCTGCCTTAACACCAAGACTGTTGAGTGCGAAAACCTCTTTTTTAATCTTTTTAGGGTCGTGAAGAGAGTAAACGTAAGAGTCTTTTTTTTCAAAGTCGCAATCTATATTATTACAGAGGTGAGTATATTCTTCGCCCGCTTTTATTTGTGCTTCAAGATAAAGTCTTGCTTTATCCTCGCCAAAGCGTTTTATCAGTTTATCGTAGATCAAGCCGTGGCCGAGAGTGATTTTTGCCGTGGTGTTTTTTGTAATACCGCTATATATCTCATTGGCTTCAACGAGCATACAGTCCACGCCTTCATTTTTGAGTTTATATGCACATAAAATCCCCGCTATACCGCCGCCGATAATCAAAACATTGGCCTTTTTGTTTTCTTTTAATGGAGCAAAATGTAATCGCTCCGTAGTTTCTTCCCAAATGGAATTTACAATGTTATGGCTCATCTATTGCCGTTTACAAGAGAATCTACGTATCTGTGCATCTCTTCTTTGCTTTTTACAGAGTGTGCTCCATCTATGACCTTCTGTTTTTGCTCTTCGTTAAACGATGCGAATTTCTGCATGGCATCGGGATTCATTGCTAAAGCCATGGTAAAGCCTACAGGCATTTGGTCTTGCTTCATTTTTTTTACCTCCAATTTTTAATGTAAATATTGTTTGTTGTTTCCCATCATCCATACATACCAATTTTCGTATAAATCATGTCTATTATGCTCAAAATAAAAAGTATACGGAGGTGACTGTATGAGTAATCGATTAGCAAATGAAACAAGCCCTTATTTGCTTCAGCACAAAGACAATCCTGTTGATTGGTATCCTTGGGGAAATGAGGCGTTTGAACGCGCGAAAAATGAGGACAAGCCCATCTTTTTAAGCATCGGATACAGCGCTTGCCATTGGTGTCACGTGCTCGCCCACGAGAGCTTTGAGGATGAAGAAATTGCGGATCTGTTAAACAAATATTTTATATCTATCAAGGTGGATAAAGAAGCACGCCCCGATATTGACAGTATCTATATGGCAGTATGTCAAGCCTTTACCGGGAGTGGCGGTTGGCCCACAAGTATCTTTATGACAGCCGACCAAAAGCCATTTTTTGCGGGAACGTATTTCCCAAAAACATCCCAGGGTGGTATGATAGGATTTCGGGAACTACTGCTCGTTATACACGAAAAATGGGTATCTGACCGAGATGTGTTATTGGAGAATTCCGACAAAATAATAAATCACCTGAACAGGGCGGAAGCTATATCCGGTGTGGCGGATATAGACCTGACTCACTTAGCTGTGTCGCACTATGAACGCATATATGATGAAAAATACGGCGGATTCGGGCGGGCGCCGAAATTCCCAACACCCCATAATTTAATATTTTTACTCGATTATTACCAACGCTACAAGAGTACTGCATGTTTGCATATGGCGGAATACACACTCACACAGATGTATCGCGGGGGAATGTTTGACCATGTGGGTTTTGGATTTTGCCGATATTCCACCGACAAAAAATTCCTTGTTCCGCATTTTGAAAAAATGCTGTATGACAATGCTCTTTTAATCCTTGCTTATTGCAAAGGGTATACGGTAACAAAAAAAGAGATATATCTTGAAGTTGCCGAAAAAACGGCAAGTTATATTCTTCGGGAGATGACTTCGCCAGACGGAGGATTTTACAGTTCTCAAGATGCCGACAGCGAAGGTGAGGAAGGTAAATATTATCTGTTCACTCCCAGCGAAATTATAGAGGTTCTTGGCCAAGAGGTGGGAGCTCGGCTCAACCGTCATTTTGACATTACCGATACGGGAAATTTTGAAGGAAAGAATATTCCAAATCTGCTGAAAAGTGATACTTCGGATAAATCTTTTGAGTCTTTTTTGCCTATGTTGGATGTATACCGCAAAAAGCGAACATCTCTTCATCGTGATAAAAAGATATTAACGTCATGGAACGGTCTGATGATTGCCGCCATGTGTCAGCTGTATCTTGTCAGCGGGAAGGAAATATATCTTACCGCTGCGCAAAATGCTGATCGCTTTATACAGAAATATCTGTGTGACGGTGACACACTCTACGTCAGCTTTCATATGGAAAAACGGGGCGTGAGAGGATTTCTCGACGATTATGCCGCATATTTTTTTGCCCAGTTATTATTGTATCGCGCCACGTTAAATAAAGAATATCTGGATTGTGCAGGGAATTTATGTGATAAGGTGCTGACAGATTTCGGTGATGATGCGGGAGGATTTTATTTATACGGCAAAGACCACGAAGAATTAATTTTGCGTCCAAAAGAAACCTATGACGGTGCGATTCCCAGCGGAAACTCGGTGATGGCCTATAATCTTGTTCGTTTGTCTTTCCTTACCGATGAAGAGAGATACAAAATTGCGGCGCAGAAACAGCTTGATTTTCTATCCCAAAGCGCTGCGCAGTATCCCACAAGTCACGCTATGTTTTTGGTTGCGCTTTTGGAGTATAATAACCCACCAATGAAAATAACAATAGTACTTGATAAACAGGCAGATAGAAGTAGTTTGCCCCTCGACTTGCCCAATGATGCGATTATAAAACTTTTGCATAAGGCAACTGAGGAGTATACTCTCAAAAATGGTATGACTACCTATTATGTGTGTCGTGGTCACAGTTGTCTGCCACCAACCAATAACTTGGATGAAGTGGTTTAAAATTGTAAAACCCAGGTTTTCGATACCTGTGAACGTAAGGTGATTAAACAAATAAAAATTAGCCTCCATAGGGGAAGTTCCCTCTTGGAGGCTAATTTTTACATGCCGTATATTTTTAAATCAACTTTTCCGTTTTCAACCTTTATTCCGTCTGCTTCAAGGCGGTGTTTTTGCTCTTCCATACCGCCGAACGCGTATGATTTTGACAGTTCTCCTTTGCCGTTTACGATTTTATAGCAGGGGTATTTATCACCTTCGGGATTTTTATGCAGAGCGTTACCTACGGCTCTGGCCCAGGTCTTATTGCCAAGCATTTTTGCAAGATTTCCGTAAGTTGACACTTTACCGCAAGGTATCTTGTTTAGAAGGTGGTAGAGTGTTTGCTTATCAAATTTATTTTTCATTAAGACTCCAACCGTTATCTCCGTGGTATATCATTTGTTTTGTCATGCCGCCGTCAATACATATGTTTTCTCCCGTAATAAAGCCTGCCATATCA
>JAZRLW010000197.1:0-4261 GCA_045647025.1 Eubacteriales bacterium | reverse complement strand
TACAGACTCCATTATACCCGCATCATCGATAATATATTTAACGTCATCGGGATTTCCGTGGAAGGAAAAGGAAATATGCCTTATAAGACCTTCTTCCTTTGCCTTGAGGGCTTCTTCAAGAAGTCCCATCTTCTTAACATTATTATCGTAAGACTCACGGTTAAGACTCCAGAAATGATAGAAGTCTATATAATCTGTGTCCATTTTTTCAAGAGATGACTCAAGAAAACGGCGGTAGTCGGAGGGCTCCTTTACTTCACCTACAGGTATTTTAGTAGATAAATACACCTTATCTCGGAATCCCTTAACGGCTCTACCAAGAGCTATCTCACTATTACCCTTAAGATAATAGTATGCCGAATCGAAGTAGTTTACGCCCAATTCGTAGGCTCTCTGAAGCATGGGGATAGCCAAGGAATCGTCCACAGTATAGCCTTCCTTTGCGATTTCGGGAAGACGCATACATCCGTAGCCGAGAGTGGATATTTCTATACCGGTGTTACCGAATTTCCTGTATTGCATAGTACACCTCCGGGTGTAGATTTATTAAAGATTTGCGTATACGTGATCTACGTTGGCGAGCTGCTTTTCGTAGTTTGCCTTCTTTTCGCGCTCTTCGTCAACTACCTTCTGAGGAGCCTTTGCAACGAAGCCGGGGTTAGAAAGCTTCTTGTCAATTCTCTCGATTTCAGCGAGCAAACGCTTCTTTTCGCCTTCAAGACGAAGCTTTTCTTTCTCAATATCGATAAGCTCGCCCATGGGAACGTAAGCTTTTGCATCGTGGGTTATTACGGTTGCGCACTTGCTTATGTTTTCGGGAGCAACGAAGGATACTTCAGAAGCACCTGCAAGTCTCATAAGGAATGCGGTACCGTCAGCGTAGTAACCGGGGTTATCGGAAACAATAAAGAGAGCTGCCTTCTTAGACATAGGAACATTCATATTGGTTCTGAGCTGACGAAGCTGCTTGATGAGTTCCATAACGGACTCAATGTGCTTAGCATCCTCTTCAAAGTTGAGTTCTGCCTTGTAAGAGGGATATTCTCTTACGATGAGAGCCTCTCCGAAATGAGGAATGGACTGCCAAATTTCCTCAGTAATGAAGGGCATAAAGGGATGGAGAAGAGCAAGAGTTTCGTTAAGAACGTAGCAGATAACGTCCTGTGCGGACTTTCTGGTGTTAGCATCGGTGTTGGACTCGAAAAGTCTGGGCTTAACAAGCTCGATATACCAGTCACAGAGGTCGTCCCAGATAAAGTTGTATATCTTCTGGGCGGCAACGCCAAGCTCGCACTTGTCAAGGTCGTCACAAACGCTTGCAATGGTGTTGTTAAGACGGGTAAGTATCCACTTATCCTCGGCTTCAAGAGCAGCGGGAACCTTGCCGCTATACTCGTATTCCCCATCAGGGATATAAGTCATAGCAAATCTTGCAGCATTCCAGAGCTTATTACAGAAGTTTCTGTAAGCGAGGATATCATCCTCGGCAAACTTCATATCGTTTCCGGGAGAGTTGCCCATGATCAAGGTGTAACGAAGGGCGTCTGCACCGAATTTATCAATCATTTCAAGAGGATCTATACCGTTACCGAGAGACTTGGAGAACTTTCTGCCAAGGCTGTCACGGATAAGGCCGTGAATAAATACGGTATCAAAGGGAGCCTTGCCGGTATGCTCAAGACCGGAGAATATCATTCTGGCAACCCAGAAAGGTATAATATCGTAACCGGTTACGAGAACGTTAGTGGGATAGAAGTACTTGAAATCCTCGGTTTCTTCGGGCCATCCAAGAGTAGAGAAGGGCCAAAGAGCAGAAGAGAACCAGGTATCAAGAACGTCGTCGTCCTGACGCATAGGAGCGCCACAGGTGGGACAAACGGTAAGGTCAGTCTTGGAAACTTCCATCTTGCCGCACTTATCGCAGTAGTATGCAGGAATTCTATGACCCCACCAAAGCTGACGGGAAATACACCAGTCGTGGATATTTTCCATCCAATGGAGGTAGTTTACACTGAATCTATCGGGAATGAACTTAATAGTTCCGTCCTTAACTACTTCCATAGCGGGCTCTGCAAGAGGCTTCATCTTAACGAACCACTGCTTAGAGGTCATGGGTTCAACAGTAGTCTTACATCTGTAGCAGGTACCAACATTGTGGCTATGGTCTTCAATCTTAACAAGAAGGC
This sequence comes from Eubacteriales bacterium, assembly GCA_045647025.1. Taxonomy (GTDB): domain Bacteria; phylum Bacillota; class Clostridia; order Oscillospirales; family UBA644; genus JAZQLP01. The sequence continues at coordinate 2,075 of JAZRLW010000197.1, read as the reverse complement.
CGAGTGCTTTAAGATCCTCAATTATCTGTTTTCTTGCTTCGTATCTGTCAAGACCCTGATACTTGCCACCAAGCTCGTTTATGGAAGCATCACCGTTCATAACGCAGATCTGTTCAAGGTTATGACGGAGACCTACTTCAAAGTCGTTGGGGTCGTGTGCGGGAGTGATTTTTACACAACCTGTACCGAACTCTTTATCAACGTACTCGTCAGCAATAACGGGAATTTCTCTGCCTACAAGGGGAAGAATAAGAGTCTTGCCAACAAGGTCTTTATATCTTTCATCTTCGGGATTTACTGCAACAGCGGTATCGCCAAGAAGGGTTTCGGGTCTGGTAGTAGCAATAATAACGTACTGATCAGAATCCTTTACGGGATACTTAATGTGCCAGAAATTACCTTCATGCTCAGCATGTTCTACTTCTGCGTCAGAAAGAGCGGTAGCACAGTGGGGGCACCAATTTATAATACGGTTACCTCGGTAAATAAGACCCTTATTGTAAAGGTTTACGAATACCTCTTTTACGGCATCGGAACAGCCTTCGTCCATTGTAAAACGAAGTCTGGACCAGTCGCAGGAAGAGCCGATCTTCTGGAGCTGCTTAAGTATAGTACTGCCATACTTTTCTTTCCAAGCCCAAACAAGCTTGAGGAATTCGTCTCTGCCGAGGTCGTGACGGGTAAGGCCCTTTTCGTTACGGAGAGCCTCCTCAACCTTTATCTGGGTAGCTATACCCGCATGGTCGGTACCGGGAAGCCAGAGTGCGGAATAGCCTGCCATTCTCTTATAACGGATAAGGATATCCTGAAGAGTTTCGTCAAATGCGTGGCCCATGTGAAGCTGGCCGGTAACGTTTGGCGGGGGAATTACTATAGTAAAGGGTTTCTTTGCGGGATCGCGCTCTGCCTTGAAATAATCGTGCTCAAGCCAGAACTGATAAATTCTGTCCTCAACCTGTTTAGGGTCGTAGGTTTTTGCCATTTCTTTTCTCATTATATATTGCTCCGTTCAAGGTTATTTGTTAAATCCAAGAAGTTCCCTGGCCGTATCTTTTACAGTTTGGGAAACATTTTCGCCGCCAATGATTCTGGCCACCTCTTCTACCCTGCCTTCAGGATCAAGAAGGCGGACGTCGGTAAAGGTTTTATCACCGTCGGTATTCTTTTCTATAAGGAAGTGATTGTGTGCAAGAGCTGCAAGCTGAGGAAGGTGAGTAACGGCAACTACCTGCCTGTTCTCGGCCATTTCCTTAAGCTTTTCGGCTATTTTACCAGCCGCGCGACCGCTAACACCGGTATCTATTTCATCAAATATCAGCGTTCCCACACTATCGGTGGAAGCGAGGATATTTTTAATGGATAGCATTATTCGTGACAGCTCACCGCCAGAGGCAATTCGGGACAAGGGCCTCATGGGGTCGCCCTTATTTGGGGAAATAAGGAACTCTACCCTATCAACTCCGTTTTCGGAAGGCTCTGTAAAGGTAATATCACAAGAAAAAGCAGCGTTTTTCATTTCCAGGAATGCAAGCTGGCTGTTAACACCGTCTTCAATGACTCTTGCGGCTTTTTCTCTGGTAGAACTCAGTTTAAGGGCCTTTTCCTTAAGAACCTTCTTTGCAGCTTCCAGATTTCTGTTATACTCTGAAATCCGTTCCTCGGAAAACTCGATTTCTTCAAGCTCGGATCTTGCCTTTTCAGCAAAAGCAAGGATTTCAGCAATGGAGGAACCGTATTTACGTTTGAGCCTATGTATAAGATCAAGCCGTTCTTCCACCTCGTCAATGGAATATCCCGAACTTTCGGATAGATTATCGTATTTATATTGCCGAATCTCGGCCTCTATATCATCCGCTATCTTTATAAGCTCGGAAACCCTATCGGAAATCGAGGCTAGACTCTCATCGTATCTCTCTGCGGAGGATATTCCGTACCGAACATCTTCGAGCAAGGCAGACACGCCACCACGCTCATCTCCGTCAAAAGCATCTAGAGCTTGTTCCACTCCCGACACAAGCTTTTCTCTGTTTAAAAGCAAGGATCTCACTCGGTTAAGATAAGTCGGAGGCCAAGCG
>JAZRLW010000196.1:0-22348 GCA_045647025.1 Eubacteriales bacterium | reverse complement strand
ACACGGGGGCCAACCTTGATAATTCTGGTGTAACCGCCGTTACGATCAGCATACTTGGGGGAGATTTCGTCGAAAAGCTTCTTTACGACATCCTCCTTAGTAATAAAGCTGAGTGCCTGTCTTTTATTATGAAGAGTATTTACCTTACCAAGAGTAATCATCTTTTCAGCAAGGCAACGTACTTCCTTAGCTCTTGTAACCGTTGTTTCGATGGAACCTTTTTCGAGCAGATAAGTAACCATACCTCTGAGCATAGCCAGTCTGTGGTCGGTCTTTCTTCCTAATTTACGAGTTCCCATTACAAACAACCTCCTTCCTTATTCATTATCTTCTGCAAAGCTTAAGCCGTACTGGCCCAGTTTAATAATAACCTCTTCAAGAGACTTCTTACCGAGGTTACGAACACGCATCATCTCATCGGGAGACTTATTAATAAGATCATCCACGGTGTTAATACCTGCACGCTTGAGACAGTTGAAGGAACGAACGGAAAGGTCGAGTTCTTCAATAGTCATATTGAGGATCTTTTCCTTATTTTCGTTGTCGTCACCCTTCCAAACGTCATTTGCAACTTCAGTATCTTCTGCAAGGTCAACGAAGAGAGACAGATGCTCGCTCATGATCTTTGCGGAGAGGGAAACTGCAGTTCTTGCGGAAATGGTACCGTTTGTCCAAACCTCAAGAGTGAGTTTGTCGTAGTCGGTTATCTGGCCGACACGGGTATTTTCGATGGTGTAGTTCACCTTAAGAACAGGTGAATGTGCTGAGTCTACAGCTATAAGGCCTATGGGAGCGGAAGCGGGCTTGTTCTTATCAGCAGAAACGTAGCCTCTTCCGGTTCCTATGGTAATTTCCATGTAAAAACGAGTTTTCTTGCAAAGAGTTGCAATATGCATATCCGGATTGAGAATCTCAAGGTCGGAGTCTGCATGGATGTCAGCGGCTGTTACCTCGCCTTCATCATTAACTTCAATGTAAGCAAACTTTGAAGATTTTCCACCATGAAGTCTTGAAACAAGACCCTTCATGTTAAGCACTATCTCAGAAACGTCTTCCTTGACGCCGGGGATGGTAGCAAATTCATGCTGTGCGCCGTCGATCTTTAAGGATGTAACAGCTGCACCCTGGAGAGAAGAAAGAAGAATTCTTCTGAGGGAGTTGCCTAAGGTAATGCCGTAACCTCTTTCGAGAGGCTCAACGACGAACTTACCGTATTTTCCATCTTCGGTCACATCTACTACTTCGATTGTAGGCTTTTCTATTTCTATCATAATGCCACCCTTTCTGTTGGAAACATTCATGCTCTGATTGTCGGAATCAGTTTTCCGGTAGGTTTACTAACAGAAAAAGTTAACTCTTACTTAGAATACAACTCGACGATCAGATGGACCTCAATGGGCAGATCTACGTCTTCTGCTGTGGGAAGAGCTACGACCTTACCGGTATAGTTATTGTCATTTTTGGTGAGTTCGAGCCACTTGGGCATGGGCTTGGACTCGGTGGATTCAAGAATTGCCTTCATCTTCGGAGAATCCATAGTCTTGAGCTTTATAGCGATTTCGTCGCCGGCCTTGATAAGGTAGGAAGGAATGTTTACCTTAGAGCCGTTTACGGTGAAGTGACCGTGGCGAACGAGCTGTCTTGCTTCGGGACGGGAAACAGCGAAACCGAGACGATAAACAACGTTGTCAAGTCTGGTTTCAAGAATCTGGAGCAGGTTTTCACCGGTGATGCCCTTCATCTTGGTAGCCATTTCGTAGTATTCGGCGAACTGCTTTTCGAGAACGCCATAGTATCTCTTAGCCTTCTGCTTTTCACGAAGCTGAGTACCATATTCAGTAAGCTTGTGACGACGAGCACCGTGCTGACCGGGAATACCTCTCTGAGCATTCATGGGGCACTTTTCAGAATAGCATTTGTCGCCTTTAAGGAACAGCTTCTGCTGTTCACGTCTGCACTGCTTGCATACAGGACCTGTATATCTAGCCATTATGTGTTACCTCCAATAATAATTATACTCTACGTCTTTTCGGGGGACGGCAGCCATTGTGAGGAATGGGTGTAACGTCTTTGATCATGGTTACATCAAGACCTGCTGTCTGAAGAGCTCTGATAGCGGATTCACGTCCGGAGCCGGGGCCCTTAACGAAAACTTCAACAGACTTAAGTCCGTGGTCCATAGCTGCCTTAGCAGCGGTTTCTGCTGCCATCTGAGCTGCGAAAGGAGTAGATTTCTTGGAGCCTTTGAAACCAAGTCCGCCGGCAGATGCCCAAGAAATAGCGTTACCGTTTACATCGGTGATGGTTACGATAGTATTGTTATAGGAAGAACTGATATGTGCAGAACCTTTTTCAATGTTCTTTTTATCTTTACGTCTTTTTATAACTACTTTTTTGCCTGCATTAGCTTTAGCCATTGATTAAATCCTCCTATACCTTACTTCTTCTTGTTAGCAACAGTCTTGCTGGGACCCTTACGGGTACGGGCGTTAGTCTTGGTTCTCTGACCTCTTACAGGAAGGCTCTTTCTGTGACGAACACCTCTGTAACAGCCGATTTCAACAAGTCTCTTGATGTTGAGGGCTACTTCTCTGCGAAGGTCACCTTCAACGGTAAGGTTTTTATCGATATAATCACGGAGCTTGGATATATCATCATCGGTAAGATCCTTAGCTCTTACGTCGGGGTTAATGCCTGTTGCGGCCAAAATATCTTTAGATTTATTGATTCCTATACCGTAAATATAAGTGAGAGCGATCTCTACACGCTTATTGTTCGGTAAATCAACACCGGCTATTCTTGCCATATTATTTTTACCTCCGAAAAATTAACCTTGTCTCTGCTTATGCTTGGGATCAGCACAGATAACCATTACTTTACCTTTGCGCTTGATAACCTTGCATTTGTCGCACATGGGTTTAACAGAAGGGCGTACCTTCATAATAATTACCTCCTATACGGCACAACGTGCCTTGGTAAATGTTGTTACAGCGCTGCTTTTTTACCGCGCCATGTTATTCTGCCCTTGGTGAGGTCATTGGGGGACATCTCAACAGTGACCTTATCACCAAGAAGTATTCTGATGTTATTGAATCTGAGTTTACCGGAAATGTAAGCTGTAATCTTAAAACCGTTGGAAAGTTCAACGATGAACTTTGTGTTGGGTAAGATTTCAACTACGGTACCTTCGAACTCTATCAAACCGTCCTTAGCCAATTTAGTATGCCTCCTCGCTCAAGAACAATTTTAAGTATTTCCTGATAAATGCATCGCTGGGGTCTTTCCCATCTTCAAAAAGCTTCATTGAAAGACTTTTCTCGGGAAGCACCATGCAGTGCTTTATCTTCTTTTTTTTGGGTTTTGTGATCAAACGGGTTTTTCCGTCTGCCAAAAGCAGATACTGTCCGTTTTCCCCGTCCACTCCAACGACTGCAAAATACAATCCTTTATCGTGGCCTGCGGTGGAAACGACTACGGTTCCTTTTTGAACAGATTTCATAAGTTTGATCTCCGTTATTTTCGATTCTTTCATCGAATTACAGGGATGTGAGTATTAACGGCTCGTCATCGGTAACAGCTATCGTATTCTCGTAGTGAGCTGAAAGCTTACCGTCTTTAGTTACGACCGTCCAACCGTCCTTAAGGACCTGAACCTGAGCAACGCCCTGGTTTATCATGGGCTCTATTGCCAAAGTCATGCCAGAAGCAAGACGGAGGCCTTTGCCTTTAAGTCCGTAATTGGGAACGCTGGGGTCTTCATGTAACCGTGTTCCAATGCCATGCCCGACATAGTCGTGAACCACTGAATAACCGTTGCTTACAGCGTGTCTTTCAATGGCGTAACCTATATCGCCTAATCTGTTTCCGGCTACAGCCTGAGCAAAGCCTTCATAGAAGCATTCTTTGGTTACCTGAACCAACTTCTTTGCTTCTTCGGAAGCGTCTCCGGCGATAAATGTCCTTGCAGTGTCCGCATGGTAGCCGTTTAGCAGAACACCGACATCAATACTCACGATATCTCCATTTTCAATGCGACGCTCACTTGGGATTCCGTGAATTACCACATCGTTTATTGAGATGCAGGCACTTGCGGGAAATCCGTTGTAACCCAAAAAGGAGGGCTTCGCATTGTTGGACGTGATGAATTTGCGAATGATCGTATCGAGCTGCTTTGTGGTTATTCCGGGCTCAACGGCCTTTTCGGCAACCTCAAGAAGCTGGGCGGCAATATAACCGGCCTTACGCATCAAGTCGATCTCTCGCTTATTTTTAATAGTGACCATTTATCAAACCTCTCCCAACGCTTTTTTAACGTTTTCGACGGTGTCTGATAACTGTTCACAGCCCTGCGCAGTTACGAGTTTACCCTGAGCCTCATAGTAAGCCTTGAGAGGAGCGGTCTTCTGATGATAAACCGCAAGTCTGTCAGCAACTACTTCGGGGGTATCGTCAGCTCTTATGATAAGAGGCTGTCCGCACTTGTCGCAGATTCCCTCTTTTGAGGGAGGATTGTACGCGATGTGGAAGGTGGCGCCGCAGGGGCAAACACGTCTTCCGGACATGCGTGAAATTATATCTTCGTCGGAAACCTCTATGGAAAGAACCTTATCGATCATTCCGCCCTGAGAGGAGAGCATCTCATCAAGAGCCTCTGCCTGAGGGATTGTACGGGGGAAGCCGTCGAGGATATAACCGTTTTTGCAATCGTCTTCAGCCAGTCTGGACTTGACAATCTCGACCACGTCAGAATCGGGAACAAGCTGACCGGAGCTGATGAGCTCCTTTACGCGAAGCCCAAGGGGAGTACCCTTGTTTATCTCCTCGCGGAGGATAACGCCGGTGGAAATCTGAGGAATGCCATAACGCTGTGAAATCAGTTCTGCCTGAGTGCCTTTTCCGGCCCCGGGAGCACCGAGTAAAATCAAACGTAACATAGTAAATCTCTTTTCTCCGACATACAAAACTCGAGGGGCAGGCAAACGCCGTTTCGTCGGGTCACGGCGCCTGCCTATTTACCCTGCTGACTGCAAAATGCAGATCTTATTCAAGGAAGCCCTTATAGTGACGCATAAGCATCTGGGATTCGAGCTGCTTAACGGTTTCAAGGGAAACGCTTACAAGAATCATCATAGAAGTACCGCCAAGGCCAACACCGGCACTATTGGGCAGGAATATCTGAAGGATATAAGGCGCAATAGCGATAAAGCCAAGGAAGATAGCACCGAAAAGTGTTACTCTGTTAACAACTTTATGGATAAAGTCGCTGGAAGGCTTACCGGGTCTGATACCGGGGATGGTACCGCCGTTATTCTTGATGTTGTTTGCAATTTCCACAGTATTGTACTGGATGGAAATATAGAAATAGTTAAACGCAATGATCAGTATGAAAGTAATGATCATGTATGCAGCACTTGTCTGACCGAAGTAATCGGTAATGAAGGTAGCGAATCCGGAGTTGGGGAAGAATACAGCGATCGTCGCAGGAAGGTTAACGATGGCGTATGCGAAGATTATGGGCATAACACCGGTCATTGCAACCTTAATGGGAAGATGAGTATTCTGACCGCCATACATACGTCTACCCATCTGTCTTTTTGCATACTGAACGGGAATACGACGTTCTGCATTGTCAACGAATACGATAAGGCCGAACATTACAACCGCAAGAACGACTATAATGACGGATACATACCACTTTGCGCTGATAAGGTAGGAAACGAAATCGGGACCTCTTGCAACGATAGATGCGAAGAGAATCATGGAGATACCGTTACCGATGCCTCTTTCGTCAATACACTCGCCAAGCCACATAACGAGCATGGAGCCTGCTACGAGAGTTATAACGATAACGCCGATGGACAATACGTTGGAAAAGCCGGTAAACGCCTCAAGAGCCTGATACTGCTTAAGGGTTACGTAATAACCTACTGCCTGAATAACGCCGATGGCGATGGTCAGATAACGGGTTATAGCGTTGAGCTTTTTCTTACCTTCTTCGCCGCCCTCTTTCTGAAGTCTTTCAAAATAGGGGATAGCGATAGCAAGGAGCTGCACAATAATACTTGCATTGATGTAAGGCTGGATGGTCAGGGCGAATACGGTACCGGTTGCAAGAGCATTACCGGAAAGCATATTCAGATAGCCGAGAAGACCAGCCGAAGCATTAGTATCAAAAAAGTACTGTATTGCGGATGCGTTGATAAAGGGAACGGGGATGTTTGCTCCGATACGGAACAAAATTATAATGAAGGCAGTGAACAAAACCTTTTTACGAAGGTCTGCTACCTTCCAGGCGTTAACGATAGTCTGGAGTATGGACATAACTTATGCCTCCTCTGCTTTGCCGCCTGCCGCCTCAATCTTTGCCTTTGCAGACTCAGAGAACTTAGCTGCCTTTACGGTGAGCTTCTTCTCGAGTTCGCCTTCGCCAAGGATTTTAACGGCCTTGCTTGCGTCGTTGATAAGACCCTCTTCGTAAAGTTCCTTAGCGGTTACTACGCTGTCATTTTCGAAGTCGTTAAGGTCGCAAACGTTAACGATTTCATAAACCTTAGCGAAATGAGAGTTATCGAAGCCGCGCTTAGGCTGTCTTCTGTGCAAAGGCATCTGGCCACCTTCAAAACCAGGTCTAACACCGCCGCCAGAACGAGCGTTCTGACCCTTATGGCCTCTGCCTGCGGTCTTACCATTACCGGTTCCGGCGCCTCTACCCTTTCTCTTAGCTTCCTTAACGGAGCCAATAGCGGGAGAAAGATCTGATAATTTCATGCAAGACACCTCCTTATTCTTCAACCTTGATCATATAGCTTATTTTGTTGATTTTACCAACAGTAGCCTCGTTATTGGGCTGAGTTACAGTCTGGCCAACCTTCTTAAGGCCAAGGGACTTCGCGGTAGCGATGTGGTCCTTGTGTCTGCCGATAAGGCTCTTGGTCAGAGTAATTGTAAGAGTACTACCTGTATATGTCTGAGCCATGTAAATACCCTCCTTAACCTATAACTTCTTCTACAGACTTGCCTCTGGTTTCAGCAATCTGCTGGGCATCTCTAAGGGACATAAGACCCTTGATGGTTGCCTTAGCCAAGTTCTTGGGGTTTCTGGAACGGAGAGCCTTGGTTCTGATGTCCTTAACACCGGCCATCATAAGAACGTCTCTAACCGCACCACCGGCGATAACACCGGTACCTTCGGATGCAGGCTTGAGAACTACAAGGCTTGCACCGTACTCGGCAACAACGTCGTGGGGAATAGTGGTACCCTTAAGAGTAATTTTAACAAGATTCTTCTTAGCGTCCTGAACAGCCTTGGAAACTGCATCGGGAACTTCGGCGGATTTACCCATGCCTACGCCAACGGTGCCTTTTCCATCGCCTACAACCATGAGAACAGCGAACTTTCTTTTACGTCCGCCCTTAACGGTCTTGGATACGGGATCGCAGGAGATCATCTTTTCATTCAGTGTGGAAACTGATTTTTCGTTCATCATATAGTCCTCCTCTTAGCGACTCAGAAATTGAGTCCGCCCTCTCTCGCTCCTTCTGCCAGAGCCTGGACTCTACCGTGATAAAGGTAGCCGCCTCTGTCAAAAACAACGTCTTTTATACCCTTTTCAAGAGCGAGCTTGGCGATGTCGTTGCCTATCTTCTTAGCCGCCTCGATGTTGCCGCCGTAAATTTCGGAATATTCCTTGTTTGCGGTGGAAAGTGCAACGAGAGTTACACCGGCTTCATCGTCGATTATCTGGGCATATATGTTCTTAAGAGATCTGTAAACGCAAAGACGGGGGCATTCAGCAGTTCCGGAAATCTTTCCGCGAACACGAATGTGACGCTTTACGCGCAGAGCATTAGCATCTTTTCTTGTAACCATAATAGATCAATTATCCTCCTTGAATTATTTCTTACCTGCTTTACCTTCTTTGCGGCGAACGAATTCACCTGCATAGCGGATACCCTTACCATGATAAGGTTCGGGAGGTCTCTTGGAGCGAATTTCAGCTGCAAGCTGACCTACCTGCTGTTTATCCGCACCGCTTACAGAGAAGGTGGTAACAGAGGTAACTTCAAAGGTGATACCTTTGATCTCGGGGAACTCAACAGGGTGAGAATAGCCGATGTTAAGAACTATACCGTTGCCCTGCTTCTGAACCTTGTAACCGGTACCAACGATCTCAAGGGCCTTTGTATAGCCGTTGAGAACGCCTTCTACCATGTTAGCTACTAAAGTTCTTGTCAAGCCGTGAAGGGATCTGTGCTTGGGAGCGTCAGAAGGACGGGTTACGTTGATAACAGCGCCTTCAACCTCTACCTTGATTTCGGGGTGGAGCTTTCTTACGAGCTCGCCCTTGGGACCCTTTACGGTGATTACATTTTCGTCAGCAACGGTAACCGTAACGCCGGCGGGTATATTAATAGGTTTTCTACCAATTCTTGACATTAATTTTTCCTCCAGTATTTTACCAAACGAACGCTAAAACTTCTCCGCCGATGTTGGCTTTTCTAGCAGCCTTATCGGTCATGATACCCTGCGAGGTGGATACAACCGCAATGCCAAGACCATTCATAACCTTGGGCATTTCTTCGCAGCTTACATAAACTCGGAGACCGGGCTTAGAAATACGCTGGATGCCGCGGATGGCCTGAGCCTTACCTGCGCCGTACTTCAAAGCAACCTTGATTATGCCCTGCTTGCCGTCGTCGATAACGTTATAAGACTTGATATAACCTTCATCGGCAAGGATGCGGGCGATTTCTCTCTTCATATTAGAAGCGGGAATTTCAACGCTTTCATGCTTAGCCGCACTCGCATTACGGATACGGGTGAGCATATCAGCGATAGGGTCTGTAATATGCATTTTGCTAACCTCCTTCTATCATTACCAGCTTGCTTTCTTTACGCCGGGGATTTCACCCTTGTAAGCAAGCTCTCTGAAGCAGATAGGGCAGATGCCGAATTTTCTGAGGTAAGCGTGGGGTCTGCCACAGATCTTACATCTGTTGTAAGCTCTGGTAGAGAACTTAGCAGGCCTCTGCTGCTTGAGTTTCATTGATAATTTAGCCATTTGCTTATCCTCCCTTATTTGCTGTAAGGAGCGCCCATGAGAGTGAGAAGCTCTTTAGCTTCTTCGTCAGTCTTGGCGGTCGTTACAAACATGATATCCATACCACGAACCTTGTCGATCTTGTCGAACTCGATTTCGGGGAAGATGAGCTGCTCCTTGAGACCGAAGGCATAGTTGCCTCTGCCGTCAAAAGCGTTGGGGTTGATTCCGCGGAAGTCACGTACACGGGGAAGAGCAACGTTGAAAAGACGATCCATAAATTCGTACATCTTTTCGCCTCTGAGGGTTACCTTCACGCCGATGGGCATGCCTTTACGGAGCTTGAAGTTTGCTACAGACTTGTGAGCCTTGCAGATGGTAGCCTTCTGGCCGGTGATGGCGGTGATGTCAGCTGCAACAGCGTCGATTACCTTGGTGTTATCCTTAGCATCGCCGCAAGCAACGTTGATAACGATCTTTTCCATCTTGGGGATCTGCATAACGCTCTTGTAAGCAAATTTCTTCATTAACGCAGGAGCGACTTCATTGGTGTATAAATCTTTTAATGTAGACATATCTTACTTTACTCCTTCGTTAAAATTAAAATGTTTCTTTGCAGTGCTTGCAAACTCTTACCTTCTTGCCGTTCTCAAGAACCTTGTGACCGACTCTGGTGGGTTTGTCGCACTTGGGGCAAACGAGCATAACCTTGCAAGCGCGAAGAGGACCTTCGGTCTTGATTATGCCGCCCTGCTGCTGGGCACTTCTGGGCTTAACATGCTTGGAAACCATGTGTACGCCTTCGATAATTACCTGGTTATCAGAAGGAGAAGTTGCAAGAACTTTACCTTTGCTGCCTTTGCTTACGCCGGAGATGACCATAACGGTATCGCCTTTTTTAACATGCAATGTATTCATCTGAAACTTCCCTCCTTATTAAAGTACTTCGGGAGCGAGGGAAAGGATCTTAGTGTATTCCTTTTCTCTAAGCTCTCTAGCTACGGGTCCAAAGATACGAGTACCCTTGGGATTTTTATCTTCGTTAATAATAACTGCAGCGTTTTCGTCGAAATGGATGTAGGAGCCGTCCGCTCTTCTAGCGCCTTTACGGCTACGGACAACAACAGCCTTAACGACATCGCCTTTTTTAACGTCGCCGCCGGGAGTTGCCTTCTTAACGGCTGCTACGATTACGTCGCCTATGTTGGCGTATTTTCTGCCTGTACCACCCAAAACACGGATGCACATGATTTCTTTAGCACCGGTATTGTCGGCAACCTGCAGTAAAGTTTGCTGTTGAATCATATCAATACTCCTTCTGCATTACTTGGCCTTCTCGATAATCTCAACCAAACGCCAGCACTTATCTTTAGAAAGGGGTCTGGTTTCCATTACCTTGACTTTATCGCCAATGCCGCACTCGTTATTTTCGTCATGAGCCTTCAGTTTGTAGGTTCTCTTCATAACCTTCTTATAAAGGGGATGTCTTACATTCTCGAATATAGCCACGACGATGGTTTTATCCATTTTGTCGGACACAACAGTACCGACTCTGGTTTTTCTTAATGCTCTTTCACTCATCGTTTTTCCTCCTGACTCAACCGTTGAGTTCTTTCTCACGGATTATAGTTTTTACTCTAGCTATATCCTTCTTAACTGCGGCAAGCCTTACAGGGTTGTCCAGCTGCTGGGTAGCGTGCTGGAAACGAAGATTGAAGAGCTCCTGTTTCAGGTCCTTGAGCTTGGTTTCAAGCTCTACAGAGGACATATCTCTTACTTCTTTTGCTTTCATTATTCGTTACCTCCGTTGGCATCAACCGCATCTTCAGCTGCTGCGGTCTGGGGCTTTGCGATAAATTTGCACTTAATGGGGAGCTTGTGGGAAGCAAGACGCATAGCTTCTCTTGCAATTTCCTCAGAAACGCCTGCCATTTCAAACATGATACGGCCGGGTTTTACTACTGCTACCCAATATTCGGGAGAACCTTTACCGGAACCCATTCGGGTTTCAGCGGGCTTCTCGGTGATGGGCTTATCGGGGAAAATCTTAATCCAGACTTTACCGCCTCTCTTGGTATAACGGGTCATCGCAATACGGGCTGCTTCGATCTGGTTGGAAGTGATCCACGCAGGTTCGGTAGCCACGAGACCGTACTGGCCGCTGGAAAGAGTGTTACCTCTGCTGGCCTTACCGGTCAGTCTGCCGCGATGTACGCGTCTATATTTTACTCTTTTTGGCTGTAACATTGCGCTTTTCCTCCCTTGCTGTAAAATTCTTTCCGGAAGACAGAACCTCACCCTTGTAGATCCAAACCTTGACGCCTATACGACCGTAGGTGGTATGAGCTTCGGTGAAACCGTAGTCAATGTCAGCTCTGAGGGTCTGAAGAGGAATAGTGCCTTCATGATAATGCTCGGTTCTTGCGATTTCAGCACCGCCGAGACGGCCGGAAACGCAAACTTTGATACCCTTAACGCCGGTCTTCATGGTTCTTTCGATAGCCATTCTGGTGGCACGTCTGAAAGAGGTTCTCTTTTCGAGGTCGGCTGCGATTCTCTGAGCAACGAGAATAGCATTCTGGTCGGGTCTTCTTTCTTCAACGATTGTTATATAAACGTTCTTTCCGATGTAAGCAGAAACGTCTTTTCTGAGCTTCTCTATTTCGGAACCGTTCTTACCCATGATCATAGCGGGTCTAGCGCACTTGAGGAAGAGCTTAATTCTTCCGGAGTTGTCACGCTCGATCTCTATGCGGGCAACACTTGCACCTGCAAGTCTTTTGGTGATGAACTTTCTGATGTTATAGTCTTCAACGAGAGTGTCGCCGAACTGTTCGTCATGGGCATACCATCTGGAATCCCAGTTACGAATAACACCAACTCTAAGTCCATGAGGATTAACTTTCTGTCCCATTCAACTATCCCCCTTATTCTTTCTCTGCGAGGATCATCGTAACGTTCGAGGATCTCTTAAGCATGATGTCGGCTCTACCTCTTGCTCTGGGAACCAGTCTTTTCATAGTGGTAGCAGGACCAACGTAACATTCTTTGACATAAAGCTTGGAAACATCCATACCGTGGTTGTTTTCAGCGTTTGCTGCCGCAGATTTAACAAGTTTATAGAGAGGGAGGCTTGCTGCCTTGGGAGTGTTCTGCAGTATAGCCATTGCGGTACCCACATCTTTTTTTCTGATAAGGTCAAGAACGATCTTAACCTTTCTGGGTGTAATGCGGATGCCTCTTAAATATGCTTTTGCTTCCATTATTTATTCAGCCTCCTTGATTATTTGCCTGTGTTGGACGTTTTGGAGCCGGAGTGGCCCTTGAAAAGTCTGGTAGGCGCAAACTCGCCGAGCTTGTGGCCAACCATATCTTCGGTTACGTATACAGGAACGTGCTTTCTGCCGTCATGTACTGCGAAGGTATGACCAACGAAGTCGGGGAATATTGTCGAGGCGCGAGACCATGTTTTAAGAACTATCTTTTCGCCGCTTTCATTCATAGCGACTACTTTCTTATAAAGGGATTCTTCCACGTAGGGGCCCTTTTTAATACTTCTACCCATTATTATCGCACCTCCTATTTAGCGTTTCTGCGTTTTACAATGAATTTGTTAGTTCTGTTCTTCTTCTTGCGGGTCTTGTAACCAAGAGCAGGTTTACCCCAAGGAGTAACAGGGCCGGGACGGCCGATGGGAGACTTACCTTCACCACCACCGTGAGGATGGTCGCAGGGGTTCATTACGGAACCTCTTACGGTAGGTCTGATACCCATATGACGGGTTCTACCAGCTTTACCGATCTTAACGTTTTCGTGATCGATATTACCAACAGTACCGATAACAGCCTTGCAAACCAGGAGAACAAGACGAACTTCACCGGAAGGAAGTCTTACCTGAGCGTAGCCGTTTTCTTTAGCCATGAGCTGAGCATTGGTACCAGCGGAACGAACCAGCTGAGCGCCTCTGCCGGGATGAAGCTCGATGTTGTGAATCATAGTACCAACAGGAATGTTCTCGAGGGGGAGACAGTTACCGGGCTTGATGTCAGCGGAAGCGCCGGACTGAACAACGTCGCCAACCTTAAGAGAAAGGGGAGCAACGATGTAGCTCTTCTTGCCGTCAGCGTACTGAACGAGAGCAATGTTAGCAGATCTGTTGGGGTCGTATTCGATAGAAAGAACAGTAGCCTTCTCATCAACGCGGTTACGCTTGAAGTCGATGATTCTGTACTTTCTTCTGTTGCCGCCGCCGTGATGACGAACGGTTATTCTGCCGTAGCTGTTACGGCCGGAAGTCTTCTTAAGGGTAGTAAGAAGAGATTTTTCGGGGGTGGTAGTGGTGATCTCTTCAAAAGTAGATACCGACATGCCTCTTCTACCGGGAGTGGTCGGTTTGTAATATTTAATAGCCATGGTCGCACTCCTTTACATGAGGTTGTCGAAGAATTCGATGGTCTTGGAGTCAGCGGTAAGGGTAACAACTGCCTTCTTGTAGGAAGCGGTCTTGCCAGCCTTGTAGCGAACTCTCTTTACTTTGCCGTCATACTTCATAGTATTAACAGAAAGAACCTGAACCTTGAAAAGCTCTTCAACAGCGTTCTTAATCTCTATCTTATTTGCATCTTTTGCAACTTCGAAGGTGTACTTACGTTCGTTACGCATCAAATCCATGCTGCGTTCGGTAATTACAGGCTTCAATATAATGTCCTGAGCAAATTTCATCAGTTATATACCTCCTCCATCTTCTCAACAGCGGACTTGGTAACTATGAACTTATCGTAGTTGATGATGTCGTATATGTTGAGTGTGTTTACGTAGAGGGTCTTTACATTGGGAAGGTTTTTAGCGCTCTGAACAACGTTCTTGTCGGGACCTTCGATAACTACGAGAGCCTTGCCTTCAACGTTAAGAGCATTGAGAACCTTGACCATCTGCTTGGTTTTGATCTCATCGAACTTGAGGGTGTCGAGAACGATCATGTTGCCTTCTGCCACCTTAGCGGAGAATGCAGACTTAAATGCCTGTCTCTTAGCCTTCTTGTTCATGGAGTATCTGTAGCTGCGGGGCTGGGGACCGAAAACGATACCACCGTGTACCCACTGGGGAGCTCTTCTGGAACCCTGACGGGCAGAACCTCTGCCTTTCTGGGGGAAGGGCTTTCTACCGCCGCCTCTGACCATAGAACGGGTCAGTGTGGAGGAGGTACCCTGGCGCTGGTTAGCGAGGTAATTCTTAACGGCTTCGTGAAGAAGAGCAAGATTTACGTCAACGCCGAATATGTCGTCTTTTAATTCTATGGTACCGGCTTCTTTGCCTTCCATATCGTAAACTTTAAGTTCCATATCTCTTCCTCCTTACTTCGCCTGCTTGATTGCGGTTCTTACGATTACAAGACCGCCGTTAGGACCGGGGATGGCACCCTTGATAGCGATAAGGTTGTTTTCAACGTCTACCTTAACGATGTCGAGGTTCTGAACGGTAACCTGTTCATGGCCCATGTGACCGGGCATGCCCTTACCCTTCATAACTCTGGAGGGGTCAGTGTTAGCGCCCATAGAACCCTGATGTCTGTGGTAGCCGGAACCGTGTGCCTTAGGTCCGATATGATAACCGTGACGCTTGATTGCGCCCTGGTATCCTTTACCCTTGGAAGTACCAGTTACATCGACGATATCGCCGGCTGCAAAGGTATCTGCCTTAATGATGTCGCCTACGTTAAGTTCGGAGTCGAGATCGAATTCCTTAAGTACTCTCTTGTAAGCAACCTTAGCTTTGTCAAAATGACCTTTAAGAGGCTTGGTAACAAGCTTCTCTCTGATGTCTTCGAAGCCGAGCTGAACAGCGTTGTAACCATCGGTTTCAACGGTCTTCTTCATAACAACCACACAGGGGCCGGCTTCAAGTACGGTTACGGGAACGATTTTCCCGTTTTCGGTGAAAAGCTGAGTCATACCAACTTTTCTGCCGATAATTCCTTTTTCCATTTCTTGTTCTCCTTTCGGTTATTGGTTGGTTTCCCAACGTGACCGCTACCCTTTCGGGTATCAGAACAGCTCGTAAAACCCGTTTGCATTATTGAAACATCATAATGTAATTCGGCGGTAAGGACCGGCATCCGCAGAGCTGTCATCGGCGGACGGCTTATTTTTCGAAATTCTTACGGAAGTCATGGCTTAACCTCCGTGGCCTTGGGGTTCGTCCTTACAGCTTGATTTCGATTTCAACGCCCGCAGGAAGTTCTACGGACATAAGAGCTTCAACAGTCTTCTGAGTGGGCTTAATGATGTCGATTACTCTCTTGTGAGTTCTGTATTCGAACTGCTCACGGGAATCCTTGTACTTGTGTACAGCTCTGAGGATGGTGATTATCTCCTTGTCAGTAGGAAGGGGGATAGGACCGGAGAATGTAGCGTTCATTCTCTTAGCAGTCTCAACGATCTTCTCAGCAGCCTGATCGATAAGGTAATGATCATAGGATTTAAGACGGATTCTCATTTTTTCTTTTGCCATTTCTTTTTCGCCTCCTTAATTGATCGAAGAACGCTTTTTTGCGATCTGATATTATAATAGGTTTGCAGACCAGCGTTTCTTCGTCGAAAGCTCTTCTTTTTAAGGCTCAGCTTCAGCCTTTTTGAAGAGGTGACAGGCGATTGAATATCCGAACACCAAGCCGTGCGTTTCACTTTTTGGGCATAATAAATCCGGACGCAGCTATACCGGTCCGAATAAAGGGGTGCCCAGCGGTAAACGGTTCACGCTTACTTTGGCAAAGTTCGGTCAATCCAATCTTGTCGGATTATGCTCCATCGAAATTACCCGGAAAGGTTATTCAGGCCTCCCGGCAACCTTCAACTTCAACGCAATATTTAGCCATGCTCGAGTATTATATCATAATATCAAGCAAATTGCAATACCTAAATGCAAATTTCTTTATGAACTTTTTGTAAACCAAAATTTCGCTATTTTCTCCTCTTTTTGTTCTCAATATATCGCCTTTTTCCCTATATATATATTAATAGGTAGGTAACTTTGCAAAAACCGTCATTTTTACCCCTGAAACACACGGGTGCGTGGTTTTCTTTTCTTGCTCACAGCAAAAACCCAACGAAAAAAGACAACCCCGTACAAACCGCAACCGTTATACTTCGCCCCCAAAGATAGGGACGAATATCCAAATTTGCCTCCTTAAGAAAACAAATCGCTTGCATATTTGCGCACAGTCCTGAAAAAGATAGAAGAAAGGCAGATAGGACAAATCGCCAATATAGTGACGGTATTCCTTGGCAGACAGCAGAAATCCCCGCAGTCAGCTCAAAAATCCCACGAAAAAGAGCTATTTTAACGGAATTATTTAAAAAGTCCTTCATCAAACCCTCCCCCAAGGAAAGAAGAGCCGAGAAAAATATTACAAAGGAGCAAACCGTGTTTACCGACTCCCACCCCGATATACAAGCCCCCGTAAACGAGGACAATGCAGAAGAATTGGGAGATTGAGTTAGTCTTTCGGAGCGAAACACCCACCCTGATCCAAAAATACGACAGACCACAGCGCCGCATATAACAGAAGAGAGCGTAAGTATGCAAAAAAGCATAATTCCCGCCAATGGCGTATCAAAAAAGCCCCCGCAAAAAGCGATTACAAAGGCGGGAGAGGGGCCATTTGAAAAGGCCGCCCCAATTTCTGCCTCTCTCTTGGACAACGTACCCGAACGGTACATTCCCGCCGCAGATTTTGCTCCAATGGGAAATCCCGCCACCAGCCCCGTCAACCAGAGGGCAAAAACCTCTCCCCTTGCCCCGAAAAGAGCCTTTGATATTCCCGAAAAAGGGCGGGAGACCCACTTGGTAAATTCGATTTTTACAAAAAAGGATGAGAGTACTGCAAAAGGGAAAAGTGAGGGAATAACCCCATCCACACAAAGAGAAAGCCCGGAAACGACGCCCTCTTTGACCTTATGAGGGAAAGCCAGAAAAAGAATAAACACGCATCCAAAGATAACTGTCCACAATCCCAATGCCGACAGCCTACCGTTTTTTCGCCCCTCTGCAACAAGAATTTTCTCCAAATAAAAACACCCCGTAAAAAATCTAATTAAGATTAATAACGCAAAAAGCCATAAAATATTACTTGTTTCTTTGATATTATATTGTATAATGATATACAAAGAAGATTCTGGCATGGGCCAGATAAAATTAAGGATGGATAGAAATATGAAAGTATTAGGCGTACTCACCAGCGGCGGCGACAGTCAGGGCATGAACGCAGCCGTAAGAGCAGTTGTAAGAACCGCCCGCGCCCAG
Organism: Eubacteriales bacterium; assembly: GCA_045647025.1. GTDB lineage: Bacteria > Bacillota > Clostridia > Oscillospirales > UBA644 > JAZQLP01. The sequence goes on along the minus strand of JAZRLW010000196.1, from coordinate 5,006 downwards.
GGTATGAAAGTTATCGGTATCCACGACGGATACAAAGGACTTATAGACGGTCACGTAGAGGAGCTTACCGAAACCTCCGTTTCCGACATTATCGCAAAGGGCGGTACATTCCTCCGCACAGCCCGTTGCCTTGAATTCAAGGAAGAAGCCGGTGTACTCGCAGCAGTTGAATCCTGCAAAAAGCTCGGCATCGAAGGTATCGTTGCTATCGGTGGCGACGGCTCCTTCAGAGGCGCCCGCGACCTTTGCCTCCACGGTATCAAGTGCGTTGGTATTCCCGGCACTATCGACAACGACATCGCTTGCTCCGAATACACCATCGGCTTTGACACCTGTCTTAACGTTTGCGTAGACTGCATTGACAGACTCAGAGATACCGCCGCTTCCCACAGCCGTTGCTCCGTAGTTGAAGTTATGGGCAGAAACGCAGGCTGGGTAGCTCTTGAATCCGGTATTATGGGCGGCGCTACCGCTATTTGCGTTCCCGAAGTTGAATTCGACATCGAAAAGGACGTTATCGCAAGAATCAAGAAGGCACAGGAACTTGGCAAGAACAGCTTTATCGTGGTTGTTTCCGAAGGTATCTTTGCAAACGAAAAGTCCAACAAGAATTATGAATATGTAGTTAAAAACAACATCGCAAACGTTGACAACTTCGCAAAGGCTATCGAGGCAGCTACCGGCGTAACCTCCAGAGGTACCGTTCTGGGTCATATCCAGAGAGGCGGCGTTCCCACCGGTAAGGACAGAGCAATCGCTTCCGAAATGGGTCACTACGCTGTATCCAAGCTCCTTGCAAACGACATCTACAACCGCGTGGTTGCAGTAAAAGACGGCAAGGTTACCGATATCGACATCCTCGAAGGTCTTAACATGAAGAAGCCCTTTGACGTTGCACGTTACGAAATGGCAAACACCGTAAACCTTTAATCAGCACAAAAGAGGGTGTCGTACTGCGGCATCCTCTATCTTTATATTCGAAAGGGAACAGAAAAATGTTCGATTGGAAAGAAGCTCTTAATTCTCCCATCAAAGAAGAGCGCCTCTGCGGGGTAAAAAAGGTAAAAGAAATGATAGATAGAGGAGAGCTTACCCCCGACTGCGATATGCAGGACGTAAACAATCACATACACACCACCTATTCTTTCTCCCCCTACTCCCCCTCCCGCGCAGTTGTGGAAGGCTGGAAAGCAGGCTTGAAGACTATAGGAATTATGGACCACGACAGCATAAGTGGGGCCGCGGAATTCGTAGAAGCGGCAGAGATACTGGGAATTGCTGCCACAGTGGGAATAGAGTGTCGAGCAAAGATGAACAACACCCCCTTCCTCTGCAATATAAACAACCCCGATCAGGCAGGTGTTGCTTACGTTTCTATCCACGGCATTCCTCACCATCAGTTTTGCAGGGTTGACCAGTTCTTCGCGCCCTACCGCGAAGCAAGAAACCTTCGTAATCGCAGGATGACCGAAAAGATCAACGAGCTGATGACTCCCTTTGGCATTACCCTTGACTTTGAAAAGGACGTTATGCCCATATCTATGACCAATGAGGGCGGCAGCATCACCGAAAGACACGTTCTTTTCGCGTTGAGTCTTAAGATGATAGAAAAGGTGGGCAAGGCGGGAATAAAAGATTTCCTCACCCAAACCGTAGGTCTTCCCCTTTCGGCAAAGGTTGCAGATTTTCTCTCCGACGCTGAAAACCCCTTCTTCGAATACGACCTTTTGGGCGCACTGAAGAGCAATCTTGTGTCCAGATTTTATATAAATGCCACCGACGAATGCCCCACTCTTGATGAATATATAACATTTGCAGAAGAGATCGGCGGCATCTCCGCATACCCCTATTTGGGCGACGTGGGAGATTCGGTAACGGGAGATAAAAAGGCTCAGAAGTTTGAGGACTCCTTCCTGGACGAGCTTTTTGAATTTCTTAAAGAAAAGGGCGTAAGAGCCATTACCTATATGCCCTCCCGTAACACCAAGGCACAGCTTGAAAGAGTACAGGCTTTGGCCGACAGCCTCGGTTTCTTTAAAATCAGCGGCGAGGACATAAACTCCCCCCGCCAGAACTTCATCTGCTACGCCCAGCGTGACGAGATGTTCACTCCCCTTTACGACGCGGCGTGGGCCCTTATAGGCCACGAGCAGGCCGCCACCGAAGACCCCGAAAAGGGATTCTTCTCCCCCGTCACGATAAATGAGTTCCCCACTATTGCAGAAAGAACAGCTTACTTTGCCAAGCTGGCCAAAGGCAAATACGGGGCCGATAAATAGGTTACTTTTGGCTTTTTTATGAATATCTCCCCATAACTATTGAAAAACACACCCGAATGTGTTATTATATAATGTATATTATATTGCTTTATCAGAATAAAGCATAGGGTAATTCCCTAAATTTACGAAAGGATAGGTCGCACCAATGAAAAGAGTTACCGTTAAGGAAATCTTCTCTGCACCCGAAAGCTTTGCAGGTAAAGAAATTACCGTTGCAGGCTGGGCAAGAACAATCAGAGACTCCAAGGCCTTCGGCTTTATTGAGCTCAACGACGGAAGTTATTTCAAATCCGTACAGATAGTATTTGAAGAGGCTAAAATAAATAATTACAAGCAGATTGCGAAGCTCAACGTAGGCTCTGCGGTAGCAGTTACGGGCGTTGTAGTAATGACTCCCGAAAACAAGCAGCCCTTTGAAATCAAGGCTACGACTGTAGAAGTAAAGGGTGAATCCACCCCCGATTATCCCCTCCAGAAAAAGAGACATTCTATGGAGTTTCTCCGTGAGAAAGCATATCTCCGTCCCAGAACAAACACCTTCTCGGCTGTGTTCAGAGTTCGTTCCGTTGCCGCTTACGCAATCCACGAGTTCTTCAACAGCAGAGGATTCGTATACGTTCATACTCCCCTTATCACTTGCGCCGACTGTGAAGGCGCCGGCGAGACCTTCAAAGTAACCACTATGGACTTTGACAATCCTCCCAAAACAGAGGACGGCAAGGTAGATTACTCCAGGGACTTCTTCGGCAAGTCCGCAAACCTCACAGTTTCCGGTCAGCTTAACGCCGAAACCTACGCTCTTGCATTTGGCAAGATATACACCTTCGGCCCCACCTTCAGAGCTGAAAACTCCAACACTGCCCGTCACGCAGCAGAGTTCTGGATGATCGAGCCCGAAATTGCATTTGCCGACCTTAACGACGATATCGAGCTCGCAACCGATATGATAAAGTACGTTATTAACACTGTTATGGAAAAGTGCGCTCCCGAAATCGAGTTCTTCAACGCCTTCGTTGACAAGGGCCTTATTGAGCGCCTTACCCACGTTGCAACCTCCGACTTCGGCAGAGTTACCTATACCGAAGCCGTTGAGATACTCAAGAAGAACAACGAAAACTTCGAATACAAGGTTGAATGGGGCTCCGACCACCAGACCGAGCACGAAAGATACCTCACCGAGCAGGTATTCAAGCGTCCCGTATTCGTTACCGACTATCCCAAGGAAATCAAGGCCTTCTATATGCGCTTAAACGACGACGGCAAGACCGTTGCCGCAACCGACCTTCTTGTTCCCGGCATCGGCGAGATAATCGGCGGTAGCCAGAGAGAAGAGCGTCTTGACTATCTTATGGCCGCATACGAACGTATGGGTCTTAAGCCCGAGGATTACTGGTGGTACACCGATCTCCGCAAGTACGGTGGCGTAGAGCACGCAGGCTTCGGTCTCGGCTTTGAAAGACTCATTATGTACCTTACCGGCATGAGCAATATCAGAGACGTTATCCCCTTCCCCAGAACAGTTGGCAACGCACAATACTAAGATATAAATTAATAAAGAATTGGACTGATGATTCAGATGATAAAGAATCTGAGCAAGGAAGCTCTTCAGGAATACTACGCAGAGCTGAAAAACAAATACGAAGAATACAAGGCTATGGGTCTTAACCTGGATATGTCCAGAGGTAAGCCCTGCCAGGAGCAGCTTGACCTTTCGGCCAAGATCCTCACCATCCTTAACGACAGTGAGGACTGCATCTCCAAGGACGGCACCGACTGCCGTAACTACGGCGTTCTTGCAGGTATCGTTGAAGCAAGAGAGATGTTTGCAGAGCTTTTTGACGTTGAGGTGGATGAAACCATCGTTGGCGGCAACAGCAGCCTTAACATGATCTACGACACCATTTGCAGAGCAATGCTCTTCGGTGTTTACGGCGGCGAAAAGCCCTGGGGACAGCAGGGCGAAATAAAGTTCCTCTGCCCCGTTCCCGGATACGACCGTCACTTCGCCATCTGCGAGGCCTTCGGAATCAAGATGGTAAATGTGCCTATGACGCCCACCGGTCCCGACATGAAGATCGTTAAGGAACTGGTTGAATCCGACCCCCAGATAAAGGGTATCTGGTGCGTTCCCAAGTATTCAAATCCCGACGGCATTACCTATTCCGCTGATACCGTAATGGCATTGGTAGACCTTGAGCCTGCCGCACCCGACTTCAGAATCTTCTGGGATAACGCGTACGCGGTGCACTACTTTGCTGACGAGGACGACAAGCTCGTAGAAATAATGGCTGAGCTTAAGAAGCGCGGAAAAGAGGATATGCTCTTTATGTATACCTCTACCTCCAAGGTTTCATACCCCGGCGCAGGCGTAGGTGCTATGGCAGCTTCCAAGAACAACGTTCAGCTTATCCTTAAACAGATGATGCCCCAGTGCATCGGTCCCGACAAACTTAACCAGCTCCGTCACGTACGTTATTTCAAGGACGCTACGGGCTACAAGCAGTATATGAAAAAGCACGCGGCTATTCTTCGTCCCAGATTCGAAACGGTTCTTGAGACCCTTAAGAGAGAGCTGGGCGGCGAAGATATTGCCCACTGGATAGAGCCTAACGGCGGATACTTCGTATCCCTTTACGTTATGGAAGGCTGTGCAAAGAGGGTTGTTTCCCTTCTTGCCGAAGCAGGTGTTAAAATGACCTCTGCAGGCGCCACCTACCCCTACGGAAA
>JAZRLW010000195.1:0-2192 GCA_045647025.1 Eubacteriales bacterium | reverse complement strand
GTAAGTTTGGAAAAGTTTCGAAAACGCCTCTCTTTAACCCCTCTTTTTCCCCTAAATATTCCCATTTCAGGGCTTGAAATTTCCCCTTAGTTATGTTATAATAAAGTGTAATATTATATTTGACTTTAACTTTAAGGAGATATTGATTATGGCAGACAACATTCAGATCTCGGCATTCGCCGACGAGGCAGGCTCCGACCTTGCCGTTCAGATAAAGGCCCTTAACGAAGCCGGCATCGGTTACATAGAAATCAGAGGCGTTGACGGTAAGCCCTTTACCGACAGAACTCCCGCTGAAGCAAAGGTTATTTCCGATACTCTTGCCGCTTCCGGTATCAAGATCCGATCTCTCGGTTCTCCCTGCGGAAAGATAAGCGTTAAGGACGATTTTGCTCCTCATCTTGACCTCTTCAAGAGAACCGTTGAGCTTGGCAATACCGTAGGGGCCGAGTGCATAAGACTCTTCAGCTTCTACATTCCCGAGGGCGACAGACCCGAGGATTACAGAGATATAGTTCTTGAAAGACTCTCCGCCTTCTGCGACGCTGCAAAGGGTAGCGGTCTTTACCTCTGCCACGAAAACGAAAAGGGTATCTACGGCGACGTTGCCGTAAGATGTGCCGAGCTTATGGCAGAACTTCCCGAGCTTCATTCCGTCTTCGACTCTGCAAACTTCATTCAGGCCGGTCAGGACGTTCGTCAGGCCTGGACAATACTCAAGAACAGAGTTCATTATATCCACGTTAAGGACGCTACCGCTGACGGCACTATCGTTCCCGCAGGCGAGGGTATCGGTCTTTACCGTGAGATTCTTTCCGAGTACTCCAAGAGAGGGGGAGGCGGCATAACCCTCGAACCCCACCTTGCAGTATTTGACGGCCTTGCAGGTCTTGAAAGAGAAGGGGAAAAGAGCAACGTTGGCTCCTACTCCTTTAACAGCAACGAGGAAGCCTTTGCCGCAGGCGTAAAATATCTCAAGGGCGTTCTTGCCAGTATATAAGAGATAGCTATGAAAATAACCTTTCTTGGCACCAGTCACGGTATTGCAGAGGCTGACAGATTCTGCTCCTCCGCAGTGGTTACGGTGGGGGATAGTAACTACATCATCGATGCGGGTGCTCCCATATCCACCCTATATACAAAATGCGGCTTTGACTTTAAGGATTTAAAGGGTATATTCATCACCCACTCCCACGCGGACCATTTTGCGGGTCTTGTGGAATTTACCTTCCAGATGACCGGCTTTGGCAGATACAAGGGTTTGCATATTCCCATTTATGTACCCGATGAAAGATTTTGCCATCACCTTGTGGAATTTGTCCACCTCACCGAAGGTGGCGGCGACTCAAAGAAAAATGCCGAACTTGAATACACTGTATACCCCGACGGCCTTATTTTTGACGACGGAAATGTCAGAATAACATCCGTACCCGTTGAGCATATACCCCACGCCCACGCCTTTATTATAGAGGCAGAGGGCAAGAGAGTTTGCTTCTCGGGAGATATGAAGGGTGACCTTCGCGACTATCCCAAGCAGATATTTGAGCAGGACTTTGATCTCGTGGTCACCGAGGGCGCTCATCCCACCCTCAATAAGCCCGAGGTAATGGAGATTCTTGCCAAGAGCCGCACCAAGTCTATGTACATAAACCATATCTACGACGTGAAAAATCCTCCCGAGGCGGTGGCAGAGCTTGCCGCTTTAGTAAAGGATAAATTCCCCGTTACCGTGGCCCATGACGGCACGGTGATAGAACTGTAATAATAATTCTCTCAAATAAAGGACGGTAAAACACAATGGCTAAATTTATACCATTTCCCGCGTATACCGATTTCGCACCTCTTGACATCTCCTATCTTTTCGAGGATGAAAAGCCTGCAGGTAAACACGGCTTTCTCACCGTTGACGGCGACAGATTCGTCTTCGAAGACGGCACACCCGTAAGATTCTGGGGTGCAAACCTCAACTCGGGCGCCGCATTCCCCGAAAAGCCCTACGCCGAAAAGCTTGCAAAAAGACTTGCTTCCTACGGCTGTAACATAGTAAGATTCCACCAGATAGACGCAGAGTGGGCTACCCCCAACATCTATCAGTTCCGCAAGGGCAAGAGATTGGGCACCACATCTACTTACGATCCCGAGTCCTTCGACCGTATGGACTATCTTATTTATTGCCTTAAAAAAGAGGGTAT
>JAZRLW010000194.1:0-5772 GCA_045647025.1 Eubacteriales bacterium | reverse complement strand
GGAGGTGTGGTAGCTTTCTGGATATATAGTTCTATCTGAACAATAGTATTGAGAGGCACCGAATAATACTGCTCACCGCCGTTTACCTCTACGATGCAATCGTCTTTAAAGAATCTAAGTGAAAATTCTGTTCCGTCGGTTATGTCGTAGGTGGGGGATGCGGGGAGGTAGGGTGATTCGAGTAATCTTCTCCACTGGTCAAATAAAAGCTTGGACGCAAAGGCGTCGTCAGGTATGACGGTATACTGATTAGAGGCCGTCATAAGCTTAAGTTCGTGATAAGTGGACATCTTCGCCTTTATATCGGCAGATGCGGTGGATATGGTTCTTACTATATACTCCTGAACATCGCCTATAACTTCAGAGGGGTAGTTATAATATATGGCGTTTCCATTGAATATAACTACGCTGACGTTTGATGCTTCGTATAATGATATGGTTACGTTGTCCCAAGCTGTAATAGAGGTTGTGGGATTTTCTGTGGCCGGGTAGAAGTCTATTTCAGTCCAACTTGTGGGGGAGAGGGCCGCAGAAAGACCTGACCCTGCTGTGATATAGTCACTGTAGTAAGGAGAATTGTAGAAAACTTCTTTTGTCTGGCTTATAAGAGAGCTTAGATCCTCTGCTGTGAGAGTTGTGTTATCGGATATAAATGTGGCTATCTCGTTGGAAATGACGGTCTGTGTTTTATAGATCCTGGTGCTTGCCCCGTCTGTTATCTTGACGTGCTTGGAGTCAAACAATGTTACCGTATATCCGCTTTCTATGGTAAAGGTTACCTTCTCTTTTCCCTTGGGCTTTTCGGAGGTTGCCTCCCAGGTTCCGGGGCTGAGAATAGTAAACATATCGGGCATATTCTTAATCTGTATATCGTTACCGTCAACGTTTACCGAGATTATGGGTAAAGAAAGCATTGCTGTTATAGCGTTATCTTTTGACAATCGGCTACCTTTATCCTCGGTAATGTTATTCATGTTTTTTGTTAAGCTTAAAATTAAGGCTATAACTATACCAATAATAAGCAATGCCGATACTGCTGTAAGTATATCTGAGCGCTTTTTCAGAGCCTTCATTTTTACTTGCAGCTTATGTCTTTTTGCTTTTTCTTTTCGTAACTGTTCGTCGGGCGTGAGATATTTCTTCTCCATAAAGCTCATTCATTCCTTTCATAAAAAGGCTTGTTTGTGTGCTGTTTAAAAGGTATATACTTTTCCGCAAAGGCGGCACTCAGCTTCCATACCTTCTTCCACGGTTATTCCTTGAGATTCAAATATGGCTCGCAATTTTCTTTTTGAGCAAGTGCAACCGTATACGATTGGGGTTTCGGTCTGTTTTGCCATTTCTTTTATGCCTTCAGGCTCTTTCTGTGCTTCAGTAAGAGCAATTTCCAGCATGTTCAGCTTATCCTTAAGCTCTGCTTTTATCTGTTCTGTTGTATTAACGTCGTGTCCGGGCAGATATTCGCAAAGATACATCTGGGAGTCTTTTCCGTAATTTATCTTTATTGCGGCCTTTGTCTGAGCACTGTTTATAAAGTATGCCAGAGCTGCGTTTTCGGGGGTATCCGCCGTTACGGTACTTTGATAGTCGCCCCTTACGTAAAGCCTTATTCCAACCGTGAGAAGATAGCTTCCGTCGGTAAGAGGATCGGCGGGCTTTTGGTCGGAATATCCTCTTAATCTGCCGTCAGTTTCGCAGAATGCGGTGGCTACCTTGCCTCCAAAGGGCGCCTTTAAAGACACAAAGACGCTGCCTTCATCGTCCTTAATCTCTGATGCGAGGGCAGCGGCCAGCATTGCTGAAAATGTAAAAAGTTCCCTTTCTGTGGGGTCAAAATTGCGCATAGCAGATATTTCGTCTATGACTTTTCCCAGAAAAGTTCTTCGTACACGGATATTTTTGTTATATATATAAGTTTCGTTTCTGTCCATGGTTATGCAAGAGCTTCCTTTCGGTAAATAAAGACTGTCCTTTCGCCCATATTCCAAGAATATCTTCCCAAGTAGGTGAAAGGGGTCTCTGACATCATTGCTTTTATTTCTTTGTTTGTATAGAATCTTTCATTAACGGTGGTACCAGCCGTTATTCTGCCTTCATCCGTAAAGCATTCAGCGCGAAGAACGGTGGTCATATTGGGCTTTCTGAATCGGCCCTTGTAGAGCAACACCGCATCATCCTCGTAGGAATAAACAGTACGGGAGGAACGCTTGAATTCCGCCTCTGTTTTTGTATCAAACACAAAAAAACCATTAGGCTCCGTAAAATTATATATTCTCCTGAAAAATTCGGCAAGCTCGTCCTTTTGGAGATGGTTTACCGTATCAAGACAGCACATTACAAGGTCGTATGCTCTGTAAAGGTCTATATCGGGCAAGCTTTGAAGTACAAAACGGCATTCTGCAAGATCAGACTTGGAGGATGCTTCGGAAAGCATATAGGGAGATATATCTACTCCTGTACAGTCAAAGCCCTCCTCAACCGCCGCCTGCATAAGAGAGCCTGTGCCACACCCGCAATCGAGGGCGGCACAGTCTCCGAACGGGAATTCGACGTAAGGGGAGAGGGCTTGTTTTATCCTTTGGAAGTAGGCCTTATGGTCAAAGCCTCCGTTAAATGAATCGTAAAAAGGGGCAATTTCGTCGTAGTTCATTATTTTTTGTTCAGTCTATCAAGAATGATATTGTATCCGTCTGCTCCGTAGAGAAGGCAACGGTTTACTCTAGAAATGGTTGCTGTTGAAACCCCCGTCTTTGCAACGATTTCTGTGTAAGGTTCTTTGTCTGAAAGCATAATTGCAACATCAAGACGCTGTGCCAAAGCCTTTACCTCTGCTACTGTAAACAGGTCTTCAAAGATGGCGTACATCTCGTCCTTGTTCTTAATGGAAAGGAATGCTTCAGCGAGGCGATCTGTGGATTCGTTACGTAACTTATCGTTCATTTTTTATACCGACTTTCGTTTTAGTATTTATATTTGCAATTTTTTTACTGCTTGTATCTGCGGCCTGTGGTAACGGGCTCTTCTTTTGCGTATCTTGTTGCACCACGTTCATTTGTTACAGGCTTCTGGGCAGGGCGGGGAGCTGCGCTACGGGGCTTTGCTGTTGTTTTCTTTTTTTCGGGAGTTGCTGCCGGGATAACAGTTCTGTGCTTTGTATATACTGATCTGTCACCAAGACGATCTCTTCTGCGTTCTCTTGCTCTCTTCTGTCTTGTGATATTGGAATAGAGATAGAAGAATATCAATACTGCAAGGATTATAAGAATGATAATGAATACGATAAGCAATACTACGGAAGCGGTGCTTACAGGCTTCTTTTCTTTTTCGGGGGCGGGGTTTTCGTCCTGTCCGTCATCCCCCGATATCTTTATGGGGGTTTCCAGCATGGTACTGTTTGACGTTAAGGGGAATCTTTCTATTTCGGGGTACATGTAGGTGCCGGAGTCGTCAGAAATACTCAAAGTATAGGTGGGAGAGGGCGAAGTCGAAGAAAGTACCTCGGGGGTATTATCTGTTATAACTATCGCATCCTCGCTAACCGTAAAGTGAAGAAGAATGGTTATGGGCTTGTCTGCGTAGACAGTGGTTGTGCCGGTTATGTATTCACCGTCAATTATCTGCTTGGGGCTTCTGGGAAGCTTTTCCACACCAATTGTAACTTCTTTAAAGTAATTAAATCCGTAATTGAAAAGGTTTATGGCATCGGCAAATCTTGCATCACCGTCCTTGCAGTTATACACCGCAACTATAAGCTGACGTCCGTTCTTTTCTGCCATAGCAACGAATCCGTACCCAGAGTACTCTGTGTATCCGGTTTTACCGCCGATACAGAAGGGATAGTTAAATTCACCGGTTTTGAGAAGGTTGTTACCGTTTGTTATGTATTTTCTGGCTTCTTTTTTGTTTGTTGCGGGAATGGTATAGGAAACGGTAGACATTATTTCTCTGATTCCGTTAACTTCCATAACGCTACGCAAAATAAGAGCCATGTCGTAAGCGGTAGTAACGTGATTTTCTTCATACATACCATGGGCATTGGCAAAGTTTGTATTGAGCGCTCCTGCGGATTCTGCAAATTCGTTCATCATAGAGGTGAACATTGCAATCTTTTCTGCAAATGTGGGGGACTGGTCGGTAGAAAACTGCTTGCCAGCTACCATTTCAGCAATGGCGTTGGAAGCATCATTGCCCGAATGGAGCAAACTGCCGTACATAAGGTCCTTAAGACTAAGGTTTTCGCCGTAATCTATGGCTATATGCGAGGAAGCGCCCTTCTGTCCGTCGTCGATTGCATCTCTTGAAACTGTCGTTGTTTCTGTGGGGAGAATACCGCTAAGGGCGGCAAGGGCGTTTGTTACTATTTTGGTGGTTGATGCGGGATGCACGATCTGGTGCATGTTTTTTTCAAGAAGTATCTGTCCAGTCTTTGCATCCATAAGAACGAACTGCTGAGCAGAAACCGTGGGGGGAACTCCCATATCAGTACTTGATGTTGCGTCAAAAGGTCCTGTAAACAGGGAAACAAGAACTGCGATCAACAATATTAAAGTGAGGGGCTTTGCGATTTTCATATTGCCATATCCTTTCGGTTAATTACGTGTGTTGACGGGTACGAATATGCTGTATATTTTGCGTGTGGCCGCAAAATGTCATTTTAAATCATTAACAGTACTATTATACAATATTTTGTTAGCATTGTCAATACGTTTTTTAGTATTATTTTAATGTGTGAAAGTGCAAAAGGGCTTAAAAGAAAGAACGGAACGTCACAAATTGAACGTTCCGTGTTTTTTATTCCTTTAAATAGGTAATTTTTGCAGTAAAGTAAATTGTGTCGCCGTTTACGGCAGTTACGGTTACCGATTCGCCGTTATCTTTTGCATAAAGTTCCAGAATATCGCCTGCGCAGGCTTCTTTTACAAAGTTGATTTCAAATTCCTTGGGTGTTTGTTTCGTTGGTGAGGAAAGCGCGTCGGTCACAAAGTATGCGTAAAAGGCGCTGTGTAGATGTCCGTTTGCATCAGTGTCGGAAAGACGTACTTGTCTTTTGTCTATAATCGGACATTCTGTGTCGGGCTTTATCTTTCCGCAGGGCTTACATCCCGCCGCTTTTTCCAAAGGTCTGTACTCGCACAAATCAAAGGCTGAAGGGCGCAAAATGCTTCGTGTATGGGGATTTATTATTATCCAGTTTGAGGTTGCGGATCCGAGAAGTTCTCCTTTTTCGTTTCGTACTTCGTAATCTCTTAATGCGTAAACGCTTTCGTTTTTGCGTTCCCAGGTGAATACCGTTATTTTATCGCTGTAGGAGGGGAGTTTTTCTATTTTTAGATTCAGTTTTGACAGAACGAATATCTGGCCGTGGTCGTACATCATCTTGTGGGAAACACCTCGGAGAGCGTAATGGAATCCCGCAGTTCTGATAATGTATTTGAGAAAATCGGAAAGCTTCATTGTAAGATTCGAGTCACATTCCTCAAAGCCCACTCGTGCGTCCATGCTGTATATGTCGTTTTCCAATATTTCAGAAAGAATCATATATTGCTCCTTGGCATTTTTTTATGATTATACCATGTTTGTTTGTCTTTTGCATAAAAAAGATTCAACAAAATTACGGCCGCCAATTTTGGCGACCGTGAATAATTATGTGTTTTTCTTTGAGAGAAGTCTTACCAGTATCACTATTGCGGGAGCTGCTACCAGGGTAAGAGCGGTTTCGGGCGCCATAAACTGAACATTGTAAACAATGGAATAAGTCGGATCGTAGCCATG
>JAZRLW010000193.1:0-4651 GCA_045647025.1 Eubacteriales bacterium | reverse complement strand
CAGGTAGTATTTTTTGGATGTGTATTTCCTCAGTCGCATGTATGTGGATAAAGTACGTGGAGGTGTATAACGCCTGCTCTGTGCAGAAAAAAAGATCCCCGTCAGCCCTTTCTTCCGCTCCAATGGACCTTTTGAAGCTTTGTGGCAAGCATGGGAAGAGATTTGCGTCTGCTTTTGCTTTGTTTGGTCTTATGGTTTCTCTTCTTATGGGCGCTATGACCCAATCGGGAGCTGTAGTGGATTCCCTTACCGGTTTCTTTCCTGAGAGCCCCGTGCCCAGTTGGATATACGGTCTTTGCTTTTGCGGACTCGTGCTTTTCTTCTCGATAGGGGGTAACGGCCGGTTACTGTCTGCCGTTGAGGTGATGATACCCGGAATGTGCATTATATACGTAATAGGTTGCTTTGTTGTAATAGGTATGAACGTAGCCCAATTACCAACGGCTTTTGCCGAGATAATCGGATCTGCTTTTTCTTTTAAGGCTGGAGCAGGTGGGCTTCTGGGTATGGGGATTGTTGCCTCCATAGGACAAGGAACTGCGAAGGGGATATTTTCTAACGAGGCAGGGTTGGGAACGGCTCCTCTCGCTCACGGAATAAGCCATGACAGTACTCCCGTGAGGGAAGGTATATGGGGCTCTATGGAGGTCTTTATAGATACTGTAATAATATCGGGACTTACGGGAATTGCAATAGTATGCGGTGGATACGGAAACGCAGGTCGTAATGCGGTGCTTTATCTCTTTACCGATTCTTTCGGTAGCGTCGGAGGGTGTTTTGTTTGGGTTAGTCTTGTTATTTTCGGTCTGACCTCCGTCCTTACTTGGGAATATTACTGTAAATGCTTTTTCGCTTATATTTACGGTGAGCGCCGTGCCATTTCTTTAACAGCAACTGTACTCTTTCTTATAGCACTCTTTTTAGGCGGGGTAATTGAACGGGAGGCTGTGTGGATGATGGTTGAGATTCTTAATGGGGGAATGGCATTTATTAACGTAAGCGGAAATCTTATCTTTTCTTCTCAAAAATCATCTGGCAAAGGTTTGGGCAAGACCTTGATTTATAGATAAAATTATGATATACTTAATATAACCACAATGGAGAGGAGGGGATATATATGGATAGACTTGTTTTTCACGTTGACGTAAACAGCGCATTTCTTTCCTGGGAAGCGGCAAAGCGCGTGAGGGAAGGCCTTGATGATATCCGTCTTATACCCTCTGTAATAGGCGGGGATAGGGAAAAGAGAACCGGTGTGGTTTTAGCAAAATCCATTCCTGCAAAGAAGTACGGCATAAGGACGGGTGAGCCCATAACCATGGCTCTCCGAAAATATCCCAAGCTCTTTATTGCCCGACCCGATTTTGGACTGTATACTCGTTGCTCTAAGGCTTTTATGGATATTTGCAGGGAGTATACTCCCGTGGTTGAGCCCTACTCTATAGACGAATGTTTTCTTGATATGAGCGGTATGGGAAGGATATATCCAGACCCCGTTGCCGTTGCCTATGAGATAAAGTCAAGAATATATACCGAGCTTGGTTTTACTGTTAACGTAGGGGTAGGCCCTAATAAAATACTTGCCAAAATGGCCAGCGATTTTGAAAAGCCCAATAAGGTGCATACTCTTTTTGCCCAGGAAATCGAGTCCAAGCTTTGGCCTCTGCCCGTGGGAGATCTTTTCTCCGTTGGGGCGGCCACAAAGGACAAGCTTATAAAAGGCGGTATCAATACCATAGGTGATCTTGCAAAGGCTGATTTGGGCTATATTCAGAGGATGATAGGTCAGAAGTGGGGAGAGCAACTTCACCAATATGCCAACGGTATAGACTCGTCGCCCGTTCTTGATAAGGTGGAAGATGCAAAAGGCTACAGTAATTCCACGACGCTGGAAAAGGACGTTAAATCTTCCGAAGAGGCGAGGATGATACTCCTCGCTCTTACAGACAGTGTGGCTGCAAGAATGAGAGCAGACAACGTTCAGGCTTTCTGTGTGGGGGTGACCATACGTTCAAACGAGTTTAAGGACAGGTCGCACCAGCGAAAACTTTCTGCCCCCACAGATGTAACTACCGAAATATACGAGGTGGTTCAGCAGCTTTTTGATGAGCTTTGGGATCGAAGAACTCCTCTGCGTCTTTTGGGAGTATCCCTTACCAACGTTGTAAAGGATTGTGCCGAGCAAACATCACTTTTCCCCGACGAAAGAAAGGATAAATCCCGTAAGGTTGATAAGGCCGTGGACTCGATAAGAGGACGTTTTGGCTCTGGGACCATTGTTGCGGGCGCTAACTATAAGTCGGATATAAACGTGGGCAAAAAGCATAAGGCGCAAATGGAACAGAAGGATAAATAGAACGCTACGCATAGCGATAAATTGGATTTTTTTGGTGTGTTACGATGGATATTATACAGACTTTTTATGATAATTTAGCATCTCAATATGATAAGCTTTTTCTGGATTGGCAATCTGCAACACAAGAACAAGCAATAATTCTAAACAAACTCTTTGAGGATAATGGGTTTGATAAAACGGCACGGATTCTTGATTGTGCTTGTGGAATTGGAACACAAGCAATCGGTCTTGCTTCTCTTGGGTATAATGTAACTGCATCTGATATAAGCAATGGAGAACTTGACCAAGCAAAAGAAAGGTCATTAATGGCCAACGTTCAAATTCGTTTTGAGAATGCTGACTTTTGTGCTTTGTCGGAAACTTTTGTAGAGCAGTTCGACATTATAATTGCAATGGATAATGCCTTGCCGCATATGCTTTCAATCACTGCATTGGAAAATGCTATCAAAAGTATTGTCAATCAAATTAAACAAGGCGGACTTTTCGTTGCAAGTATTCGAGATTATGATAATTTGTTAAAAGATAAACCGCCGTACTCTCCGCCTTATATACATAAAACAGACAAGGGACAAAGGGTTTCATTTCAAACTTGGGATTGGAATGGCGATAACTATAAACTTATGCAGTACATCATTGACGATGAAGAAACGTTGCAAATAAGTAAGTTTGAATGTGAATACAGAGCAACCCGCAGAGAAGAAATGACTAACCTGCTTCTTGCTAATGGTTGTAGCGAAGTGGTGTGGAAGTTCCCCGAAGAAACGGGTTTTTACCAACCGATTGTAGTAGCAAGGAAATAATGCGTCAACAGATTAGTCTGTATAAAAATTAGAGCCAAGCTGAAAATACAGCTTGGCTTTGATTTTGTGCGAAAAAAGAGGTGTCGATTGATCGACACCCGCTTGGTTATCTTTTATTTCTTTTTGCGTAATCGTTTTTTCGGAACTCCTTGGAAGCTCTGGAGTTTGCGTTTCTCTCGTCGCTTTCCTGCTTGAATTTGGACATCATATCCTCAAAAGACTGTTGCTTATAGGGTTTATCCTCTATCACTGCAGGGCGGGGAGAAGAATATGCGGGCTTCCTTTCCTGGGGCTGTCTTGCAGGTCTTTCCTGCTGGGGAAGAGCCTTTTTAATGGAAAGGCTGAGTCTGTTCTTTTCGTCAACGGAAACTACCTTTACGTTAACTTCCTGGCCAACTTTAAGGTGATCGTTTATATCCTGCACGAAATCGTTTGAGATTTCGGAAATATGTACAAGACCCGAGATTCCTCCGTCGAGGGCTACGAAAGCACCAAATTTTGAAATACCCGAAACTCTTCCTTTAAGAATGGCTCCGACTTCTGGGGTGTTAGGGGACATCGATTTTGTCTTCCTCCGGAATTGAATGATTTATGATAAATAGGAATTACTGTCCCGTAACATCAATATAGACTATTTCATCACTGTAGGCATAGTCCAGTTCTGTCTCGGCAACGTTAATATAGAAATCCTCTATGTTTTCATCGTCAAGAATGGATTCGTACTGGCTGTTCAGAATTCTCTGATCCCTTAGCTGCTGACCTAATTCATCGATTTTCTTATCGGTGGTATTGATATCCGCAAGCATCGTCACTACGTTGGCGACGAAAATAGCTAATATTACGGCTAAAAAAATTGTAAGAAATCTAGATTTCATATCTGTCGCCAATCCTTTCTTTAGTGATTTCTTTTGATGGAAGATAGTTTGCGGTAGGATAGTAGGGGAATAGCCAATCCCAAAAGTATGGGAACTGTAACGTATGCTCTCAGCATTCCATTATTGAATAGGAACGTGAATACGAAAATAACGATAGCCGCAAGTATCCCGAATAGGGTATCGGATATTGCGGTGATTACCGTACCCGCCTTGACTAACCGTCTGAGCAGGGCTGTGAGTACGTAAACAAGTCCAAGCAGGACACCAACGAGAAGAGCCAATACCATAACCCGAAGGTCGGAAATAACGTATGTTTCCATATTTAAGCCTATTTGAACAGCTTTGAAAGGAATGTTTCCTTTTTGTTGCCGTATCCTTCGGAATAGATAAGGGCGTCTATTCTACCCTCTACTGATGCTTCGCCCTCCTCAACGGATAGCTTTTGCACCTTCAGGTCTGCACCTTTTATCTGAAGTCTTCCGCAGGCGGTATAGATAACGGCTTCCTTTTCGTCAAAGCTCTCCGTATCCGTAACTCCGGTCAAATACAGCTTATTCCTGCTTTCGCATATTACGTTGCTTTGGAAATCCGACTTCTCGGAAGTCGGATCGTAGCCATGT
>JAZRLW010000192.1:0-15447 GCA_045647025.1 Eubacteriales bacterium | reverse complement strand
GAGGTTGCAATATCGTAATCATGGGGCTCAATGCCCAAAAGAGCATCCCTTACAGACCCGCCCACCACCAATGCGGTGTGGCCGTTTTTTGCGTATATATCAAGAATTTCTTTAACGTATGAGGGTAAAAGCATATTATTTTTCTTCTTCTGCAGGAAGTTCCTCGGCAGAATCCTCTGACGAAATTTCTGCAGGTTCCCACTCGGGATCCACTTTCATTCTTTCCTCCTCGGAAAGGGGTGTAGCGAGCCACACTCTTCTGTACTTGACCTGAATAAGGGCGGTCACAAGATAGAATATAACCACGGGGATAACAAAGCCCAGAAGGGCGGAGTTTGTCAGCTTAAAGAAAATAGTCTGGGGCAGGAGAAGGTCAAGGAGTATAAGGGTACCGTCGGGTGCGCCATTCATTACTTGGGCGTAAGCGGTAACGGCTATAAATATGAGGGCGGTGTGGGCCAGAACCTCCCAATTGCCCCTCTTCCAGTCGGTAAAGATATTAAAGGCGGACTTGGGGTCGGCGGGGTTTTTGGAGTTAAGGTAGAGATAGTTTATGCCGTAGCCCTTTCTGTCGGTTATGCGGGCGATATGGGCGGCCATAAATCCAAGATATGCCAAAACGCCTCCCGTTATCTGAAAGGCCAATTCCCAATTGCTCAATTCAAATATACCCGCCACTGTGCTAAAGAGGGTATTGAGAACGTAATAGAGGATAAACATTATTATGTTTATGAGAAAATATCTGAAAATCTGCTTAAAAAAATCCATAGCACACTGCCCCTTATATAATTACATAATACTACATATTAAGTATAGCACAAAAAATGGGCTGTGTCAATATGCCCCGCGGCCCCGCATTTTCGGCGAAAATGCGGGGCGGCCGCTTTGCGGCTCTTCCGAGGGAAGCTCGGAAGAGGGCGGGGCGTAATGTGAGATTATCTCTTGACTTTGGCAATAATATCTGCTATAATGTATTATATAGTATACAATGAGGGAGTATGGCATTTTATGGGATACAAAGAAAAGTACGAAAAATGGCTTAATGACCCTATATTTGACGAGGCTGCAAAGGCGGAGCTTAAGGCTCTTGCCGACGAAAATGAGATAGAGGACAGATTCCATACCGACCTTGAGTTTGGTACGGCAGGTCTTCGCGGCATAATGGGCGCGGGGGATAACCGAATGAACGTCTATACCGTGGGCAAGGCGGCCTGCGGCATTGCCAAGTATCTTGTGTCCGAGGTGGGCGAAGGACTCAAATGTGCCGTTGCCTACGATTGCAGAAACAACTCCCGACTTTTTGGCGGGATCGTCTCCGCCAACCTTTTAAAGGCGGGGATAAAGGTGTATATGTTCCCCACTCTTGCTCCCACACCTTTGCTGGCTCACGCCATAAGGAGCTTGGGCTGTGAGGCGGGATTTATGATAACCGCCAGCCACAACACCAAAATATACAACGGCCTTAAGGTATTTGACGGTGA
This sequence comes from Eubacteriales bacterium, assembly GCA_045647025.1. Lineage (GTDB taxonomy): Bacteria > Bacillota > Clostridia > Oscillospirales > UBA644 > JAZQLP01. Next base: position 13,966 of record JAZRLW010000192.1, on the reverse strand, counting down.
GGGAAAACAGCCCCTTACCAACGTTACCGACAAGATGACAGAGTATATCAACGCCACCACCTATGCAGAGGCTGTGACCTCGGAAGAGGGCTGGACGGATAAGATAGATTTTATTGACGACAGTATGGGCGAGGACTTTATACAGTCCGTTCTTGACTGCGGTATCCTTGATGATACTCAGGCCAAATCTGCCCTTCGCGTGGTATATACACCCCTCCACGGCACGGGCGGAGCATACGTTCCCCAGGTGCTTAAGAGGGCAGGATTTACCCAGACCTTTACCGAGACCCGACAGATGGAGGTTGACGGTAACTTCCCCACGGTGGTAAGCCCCAATCCCGAGGAAAAGGCGGCCATGATGAAGATCAGAGATATGGCCAATCATATGATGGCAGACATAGCCATCGCCACCGACCCCGACAGCGACAGAATCGGTATTGCCGTAAGGCACAATGGTAAAATGGTGCTTGTTAACGGCAACCAGACGGGCGTTCTTCTTGCAGAGCATCTCTTTACCAGAAAGCCCAACCTTCCCAAGGTTCCCGTGCTTATAAAGACCATTGTTACGGGAGATATGGCGGGACTTTTGGTTGAGAAGCGAGGGGGCAAGGTCTACGAGTCCCTCACAGGCTTTAAGAATATAATCGGCGCCGCCGACAAGATAGACCCCGAAAAGGGAGAGGGCTTCGTTATGGGATACGAGGAGAGCTACGGATACGTGGTTGCTCCCCACATAAAGGACAAGGACGGGGTTTCCGCCGCACTCCTTATCTGCGAGGCCGCCGCTTATTGGAAAAAGAGGGGCAAGACCCTTATAGACGTTCTTGTGGATATCTACGGCGAGGTGGGCCGTCACCTTGACCTGGTGGACTACACCGTATTTGAGGGAATAGACGGGGCGGAGAAGATGAACGCATTCCTTGCAGAGCTTCGCCAAGACCCCCACAAGTATTTTGAGGGAATCGTTGAGGTAAAGGATTATCTTAAAGGCCTTGACGGGGTAGACCCCTCCGACGTGCTGAAGTTCAGGTTTGCCGACGGCTCCTTTATCGCAACCCGCCGCTCGGGTACCGAGCCCAAGATAAAGTTCTACTATTCAATCGTCTGCGACACCGCCAAAGAGGGCGAGGACAGGATTGACCGGTACAGAGAGATAATAAAAAACATAATTAATAAATGAGGAAACGGATATGAAAGGTATCATCACCGACAGCTTTATGCTCAAAAATAAGACAGGCGAAAGGCTCTATAACACCTACGCCAAGGATCTGCCCATAATCGACTATCATTGCCACCTCAACCCCAAATTTATAGCCGAGGACAGAGTTTTCAAGAACGTTACCGAGCTTCTTTTAAGCGAAGACCACTACAAGTGGAGAGCCCTCCGCTCTAACGGCGTTGAGGAAAAGTATATTACCGGCGACGGGGACGACTACACCAAGTTTGAAAAATGGTGTGAGCTTCTTCCCATGTGTATGGGCAACCCTCTCTACGCATGGAACGCCCTTGAAATGAAGAGATATTTTGATATTGACGAGCCTATCACTCCCCACAACTGCAAGGAGGTTTGGGACAAGTGTAACGCTCTGTTGGCATCTGAGGGATACTCTGCAAGAGGACTTATTGAGAGATCCAACGTTGAGGCCGTATGCACCACCGACGACCCCATGGACGACCTTCGTTATCATAAGCAGATAAGAGAAATGGGCTTTAAGACCAAGGTTCTGCCCACCTTCAGACCTGACAACGCCATTGAAATAATGAAGCCCGGCTTTAAGGCTTACGTTGAAAAGATGGGCGCAAAGACCTTTGCCGAGTACATAAAGGTCCTTCTTGAAAGAATGGACTTCTTTGGCGAAAACGGCTGTCTTCTCTCCGACCACGGCATAAGCCTTCTCCCCGTTTGCGACGTAAAGGCCGCTACCTACGAGGCTGCCGAGAAGGTATTTGACCGCGTTATGGCGGGCGAAATCCTTGAGCAGGTAGAGTACGACCTCTTCAGAGCATACGTTACAGTTTTCTGCGGTAAGGAATACGCAAAGCGCGGCTGGACCATGCAGATACATATCGGTGCTATCCGTAACAATAACTCCAGAATGTTCCAGTCCTTCGGCCCCGACGGCGGCTTTGACTCCATGGACGACTTCCCCGTGGCAAAGACTGTTAACGCCCTTCTGGACGCTATGGACTGCGAGGACCTTCTCCCCAAGACTATACTTTACTCCCTTAACCCCAAGGATAACTACACCCTTGGCACTACCATAGGAAACTTCCAGAAGGCCCCCGTTGCAGGCAAGATCCAGCTTGGCCCGGGCTGGTGGTTTAACGACCAGCGCGACGGTATGGAGGCTCAGATGCAGGCCCTTGCAAACCTCGGCCTTATCTCCAGATTCGTTGGTATGCTCACCGACTCAAGAAGCTTCGTTTCCTACCCCCGCCACGAGTACTTCAGAAGGATATTCTGCAACCTCATCGGCAAGTGGGTCGAAGAGGGCGAATACCCCGAGGACGAGGAATACCTTGAAAAGATCGTTAAGGGCGTTTGCTACGAAAACGCGAAGAAGTATTTTGGGTTTTAGTTAAGTGGTCAGTGGTCAGTGATCAGTGTTCAGTGGCCAGGGAAAAGAAAGATATAGCCCCTACCGCTAACGCAGATATTATACAGAATAAGAAGAGCCTTCTTGGAAAAGAGGGCTCTTTTTTTATGCAGACTGCGGAAGGAAAAAAGGAAATCATTAATTAAAAAAGCAACCCGCCGCCCCGAAGGGCGCCGGAAGCTTTAAATAATAAAAAAATGTACCGTCTGCGCAATGCTGAATAATGTCAGCAGGGTGAATATTACCGTAAGTGCCCGACTGCTTTTTCTGAAAATAAGAATACACGGGGCATTGAAGATTGACGAAAACATCCATAAAAATCTAAGAGCATCCAGAGCATCATAGTCGATAACGGTTTCATCCCAGGTTTCGTAGGGCGAAATGAGTGAAAGGAACATCATTGCAGGTATAATAATACAGAGCAATAGGATGCCTATTATGTTTTTGATAATTGGTTTCATTGGTTACTCCCATAAAAGGTCAAGCTCGTCAGCACATAATTTCCTTGTATAATACAAAACGATCCATTGAGATATCCCTATAGCGAAAAAGCAGGACAGCGCGACAATAACAACGCACAAGGCGGCATTTCCCTCTTGTTCCGATTCAAATGTTATACCCGAGGAGTTTCTAAATCCTCGGCTGGTTCCGGCAGCTCCGCTTGCGGCGCCTATGCCGGCGGCAACTGCTATACCTCCTCTACGCAGTGCTTTAGAGTAGACACCCTTCCCTATTCTCCAACGGATAAATACCGTATACAGCAGCGCGGTAGCAAAAGGGATTCCGCAAAAAACAAGAGAGAGCCAAAGCGAAACATTCATACGGACAAAGGTTATAAAAAGTATCAGCACAAAGACCGTGGTTATTATACAGGAAAAGACCACGGTATATATCAAGCGGTGTTTTACCGTATCTTTTCGAGTGATTACAACTGAAAACACAACCAGGGCTATGCACAATATATGGACAGCTATGCCGCAATAAAATCCCATTGTGTTATAAAAAAGCCCTGCCAGGCCTCCCAAATAACCAAGCCCGCCAAGAAGAACAGAAGCCAATATCAACGTTTCTCTGTCACGCCTATCAGTCGCCTTTAGATGGGTAAGATACCCTTTTATTTTTTCTTTGTCCATAATCCTACTCCCAAACTCGTATTAAAATGGTAATATAGAATCAAAGATTTCGCGCCAATTCTCTTTTGAGTGATCCTTCAGCGATTTGCCATAAAAAGAAGTTTCTTCTGTAAATTTCTCGTAAAAATAATCAATCCCTATGCCAACAAGACCACCTATCAGTGCGCCTATAGCCGTTCCTGCACCGGGAAATATACTGCCTGCGGCTGCACCTGCAGTCATTCCTCCCGCCGCATATGAAAAATCCACAAACGCATCCGCAATAGTTGTTGAAACATCCGCGCCGCTTGAAATATTATTCAACACTCCAAGGCCTACGTCCGCGCCCAAACCTAATAGATCAAGGTTACTTAATTTGCTGCTACCTATATCCTTTGTCAGCTTAAGAAAGGGTTCAAAGGTTTCGTCCAGCCACTTCAAATCAGCATCAACTTTTTTGGCCCACGTTCCGACTCCGATATTTACCGGAGGTTGAGATTCTTTTATACCGTTTCGCACATACTCGTACAAAGCTTCAAATGTCATCTCGCCAACGTCGGCACCAAACTCTATGTAGCCGTAAGCGTCGTTTATCTCTTTAAGTCGAGAGACATTTTCTTCTGACGAAAGACAGACCTTCATCATCTCTACTACATTTTTCTGTATCTCGGCTTGTCTTTTGTTTTCTTCAATGGGATTTACATTTTTTTTAGAGGTTGCAAACATCTCTTCCGGCATAGGCTTGCCTTGGTGAGATATGGCATACATTTGCTGATTTTTATAATTATATGGCGATATAGGAGCAAACTCCCAAGAAATCGGAAATGGGGTAGTCAAATTATTTTTTGACTGTTCATCTGATTGAGAAGCATTTCCTGATGAAGGCTTCTTATTCCCCACGTAGTTTGCAGGAACGTAATCATACCTCTCCGTTCTGTAACGGTCAAAGCCTGAGGTCTGAAGGTGGGGCTGAGTGGTGGTATTCGTACCCTCATTATACAACTTCTGCCTCTTGTTGTCAATCCCTTGATAGGTGTGGATGGGGAGAAAGTCGTATTTACTTTGGGATATCTTGCCCGAAGAAAGGTCATCGTAGGCACGTTTTTCAAAGTATTTTACGGTATCGGGGTGGAAGTTGTTCAGGTTCATAGGGTACTTCCCCTCTATCATTGTGTTGTAGAGCTTCTCCCTGACCATTTTATTGGAAGCCTCTATACTTTCCTGCATAGCCTGAGCTTGCGCCTCCTCATCCCTTTTCTGCTTTTCTCTTTGGGAGTTTTCGGCGTAGGCCTTCAGGTATGCCGTCCGGTCTGTTTTGCCCAGCTTGTCGTATTCCTCCCAAGGTATTGCCTTAAAGGTTTCAGGCCTTCTCCAATCCGCATTGGGAGAGGAGTAGTCGGGGGCGATTACCGCTTTCAGGGAACGGGAAGGGGTACTCGCATTAGTAGCGGCGGTGGGAGTTGCTTGTCGGGGTTCTGCAACCGTCCGGGTACTTCCCGTATTCTCTTTCAGCACCTCTTTCAGAGTCTTACCCGAAGTTGCAGGAGCATCGGTCTTTATGACCGCGACAGCCTTTTCCTTTTTCTCTTCCTCTTTCTTCTTTTTCTTTAAGGTTGAGGACGAGCCGCCGCCCTCTTTAATTATGATTTTTGTGTCTTTAAGAGACATGGTTCATTCTCCTTTCGGATAAAATATTATTTTTTTGAGCATTTCGCTCTTTGTAATAATATTACGTCACAAAACGAAAGAAAAGTAAAAGAACCACACCTGTAAACTTTTTGTTAATTTTTATAAGAATAGAGGGACAATTATTGACTATTGGCCGTCCCCAACCCCTACTGCCGCAGGCGGTAGGGGTTTTTGCTTTGCGGAGCAAAACAAAAACAACCCTTGCGGGTGCAAGGGTTGTTGGGGGTGTATCTATTTTAGTATCTATCTCTCAGGCCGAGGACCGTATCTACGGGGAGGGAGAGGACGATGCCGCGGGCTTCGGTTTTGATGCCGCAGCTTTCGCCAATGGCCTGCATTATTTTGGTTTTGGACTCGTTGTCGGCAATTATTATTACCAGCTCTTTTTCGTCGTGGATCTCAATGCCAAGACGCTTTACTGTTTCCTCGCTGAAGGCCTGACGGGTATGGATTATGGTGCCACCGCCTGCGCCAACGGCTCTGGCCGCGTCCATTACGTTGTCGCTGAAGCCCTGATTTACCAGAGTCACTATCATTGAATATTTTACTTCTGACATACCGTGTTCGTCCTTTCTTTCGGGAGGTAATTGGAATCTGTCCTCGTCGGAGGAGAGTACTCGAAGAATGATGTTACTCACCGCCGTAATGGGAAGGGTAAAGGCGATACCGCTGTTTGCGGTGCCCAGCTTAAGCTCAAAGTAGAGCTTTTTGAGAACGTCCTCGGCATGGGCCTTGGACATAATGCCCAGGGTGAGAATCTTATCCGTGCTTCCGATACCCAGAATATCAAGGATCTCTCTGGAAGCCGTACCCTCACAGTGGGCAAGGGTGTAGTGGAAGGTGACCTCTTGTGTTTGGAAGAGCTCTGCCGCTTCGTCGGAAAGATGGGAGTTTGCTATAAGGATGAGGAGCCTGGGGGCCAGTGATTTGGGGTCCTTTGTCATATATACAGCTCCTCTCCGATTTCGATAATATCGTCACTGTCGTCGGGTATAACAACCTGAGCAACAACGTTCTTTTCAATCATTCTTATCTTGATGTTGTAAGCGATACCCATTATCTGTACTGCGATAAGGGGGGTGAGGGCAACCAGCGCAACCACGCCGAAGGCATCGGTCATGATGTTGCCGCCCATTGTCTGGCAGGCACCAAGACAGAGGGGGAGGAGGAAGGTGGAGGTCATGGGACCTGAAGCAACTCCGCCCGAGTCAAAGGCTATACCCACGAATATCTTGGGTACCAGACGGGTCATTACAAGGGCTAAAATATAGCCTGGGATAACAATATAGTAAATGGAGATTCCCGTGAGGATTCGGAGCATTGCAAGTCCCACACTCACCGCAACGCCTATGGAGAGGCAGGTGTTCATGGCCTTTGCGGATATCTTACCCTCGGTAACGGCCTGAATCTGACGGTTGAGTATCTGTATGGCGGGCTCGGCCTTAACTATAAAGTAGCCTATGAGCATGCCGATGGGAACAAGGAGCCATTTGGAATCAAGTCCCGCAAGCTCTCTGCCCAGCATGGTACCTACGGGAGCAAAGCCAACGTTAACGCCGCAAAGGAACATTACAAGACCAAGATATGTATATCCGAAGCCTACACCCATACGGAGCATCTGACGCCTATGGTATCTGCGGCTTACAAGCTGGAATATGAAGAAAACGGCCACGATGGGGAGGATGGAGATTATTACCTCCTCCAGATATCGGGGCATCTCAATACCGAAGGCCTGAGCCACGTCCTTCATTGTGGAGGGGGTGGGCACGTGAGCTTCCTCGTAGAGAGCCTGGTTTGGGGTGTAGAAGCAGCCTAAAATAAGGGTTGCAAGAATGGGGCCCACGCTGGAGAGGGCAACCAGACCGAAGGAGTCGTTGGCGGCGTTTTTGTCGCTTCTTATCATGGAAAGACCGACACCGAAGGCCATAATAAAGGGTACGGTGATGGGACCGGTGGTAACTCCCCCCGAGTCGAAGGCCACGGCCACAAAGCTGTCGGGCACTACAAAGGAGAGGGCAAGGAGGGCGCCGTAAAGAATCATAAGAAGTATGCCAAGGTCTATCTTGAAAATGATTCTTATTACCGCCAGAGCCAAGAAAATACCAACGCCCACCGCAACGGTGAGGATAAGGGTGAGATTGGGGATGGCGGGCACCTGCTCGGCCAAGACCTGAAGGTCGGGCTCTGCAATGGTGACGATAAAGCCCATAAACAGGGCAATTATTACGGCGGGGAGGAAGTGGCGGGAGGATGCGACCTTAACGCCTATACCTTCGCCCAGAGGAGTCATGGCCATTTCCGCACCCAGCTGGAACATACCCATGCCCACAATGAGGAGCACCGCACCGAATATGAACATAACCATGGTTCCCACGTCAATGGGTACCCAGAATATACTCAACGCAAGCACTATACCCGTAATGGGGAGCACCGCGGCCAGGGATTCTCTGATTTTTTCTTTCAGCTTTGGGGTCATACAGCCATACCTCCTTTATAATAAACATATACAATAATTATACCAAAAATTACAGCCTAAAGCAAGGGGCAGAGTGTGGGTTTTTTATGAAATGTCATAAAATAGGTCACGGCGGAGATATACTGCAGAATAAGGACAAGTGCGCTCACCGCCTACGAAATTCAAACGCCTTCGTGTTTGAATTTGCCTTTGTGCAGAATAAAAGGTCAGTTATCACGGCGGAGATATACTGCAGAATAAGGACAAGTGCGCTCACCGCCTACATCCGCCACTGGCGGCGGCAACACGCGTACACCCCCAACCCCAAGCGGCGGTGCCGCTTGGGGTTTTTGTTTTGCGAGCAAAACAAAAACTACCCTTGCGGGTGCAAGGGTAGTTGGGGGAGTTATTCTGCTTCAGTTTCTTCTTCGGTTCGGGGCTCTTCAACGGTGACCAGGGCTTTTTCAACGCGGTGGTCCTCGATAAGGATGATCTTAACGTGGAGGCCGTAGGCGTCAACCTCTATTTGGGTGCCGTCGTCGGGGACGGAGCCGTATACGCTGAATACAAAGCCACCGAAGGTGTCGTACTCGTCAATGGGAAGGGCTACCTTCAAGGTTTCGGCAACCTCGTCAAGGGGTACGGTGCCCTTAATTTCCCAGGTGTTGGAGTCAATGGCCTTTATCTCGGCCTCTTCTACGGGCTGGGTGGCATCGTCCTCAAGGTCGCCCACCAGCTGTTCGAGAATGTCGTTCATAGTGACTATGCCCACAAATCCGCCGTAATCGTCAAGGACAACGGCAAAGTGGTTTCTGGTCTTTTTCATCTGCTTAAAAAGGACTCCGGCCTTAACGTTTTCGGGTACGAAATAGGGGGCGGTGACGGCGTTTTTCATAACGCTTTCACGGCTCTTGTCCTGAAGCCTGAAATAATCCTTTGAGTTAAGTATGCCCACAACGTCGTCCACAGACTCACCGCAAATGGGGAAGAGGGTGTGGCGGCTGGCGTTGATGGTGGTATCCCATTCGTCGTTGTTTTCCTCTGTCCAGAGGAGGGATACCTCGGTTCTATGGGTGAGGAATTCGTCCACCGTAAGGTCTCCGAATTCAAATACGTTCTGTATGATTTCGTTTTCGCTCGAGTCAAAAATACCCGACTTTGTACCCTCGTCCACCATCATAAGAACCTCTTCTTCGCTGACGTTTTCCTCTTTTGCGTTGGGGTCAATGCCCAAAAGACGGAGCACGGCGTTGGTGGATACGGTGAGGAGCCACACTATGGGGGTGAATATCTTGGCGCAGAAGGTAAGAACTCCAGCAAGGGCAAGAGCTATGGGTTCGGTCTTTTTCATTGCCAACTGCTTGGGTACAAGCTCACCAAGAACAAGGGTGAAGTATGAAAGGATGAGGGTGATAAGCACAACCGATACGGCGTTTACCGTGGCGGCGGGAATCCCCACGCCTGTGGATATAATGAGGTCGGTGAGTCTGTCGGCAAAGTTTTCGGCTGCAAACGCACTTCCCAGAAATCCCGCAAGGGTGATGGCCACCTGAATGGTGGAAAGGAATCTGGCGGGTACCTTTTTGAGGGCTTCAAGGCGCTTTGCTCGTTTGTTGCCCTGCTCTATAAGTACGGCTATCTTTGCATCCTTCATTGAAATGACCGCGATTTCCGCGCAGGCGAAAACGGCGTTGAGTAAAATAAGAATCACTTGCAGCAAAAGTTGCCACAACAACGGGTCGTCCATAAATTGAACCTTTCTTTCTTTAAAAAATGATTTTTTCTTTACAGCAAAACAAGACACCCGACCGACCACATTTGTCGCTCAAGTGCCTTAAGTATCAATATTCGGTTACGGCCCATCGGGGAATACTATCAGGGTCGGCGGACATCTATACTTTTCTCGCTTTCAAGATTTATGATTTCGGTTAGCCTTTGATAACCGAGGGGCATTATATCATTTTTTGGGGGTAATTGTCAAGGGAGAGGGGGGAATGTTCAAAGATTTGTCGATAATCAAGCGGTCGGTGACGTCTGGGAGTGGGTGAAAAATCTCTCTGTACCTATTGATTTCTTTTCTACAATATGTTATAATATAACAAATTATAATGGGGGAAGATATGGTGTGAAGAAGATTGCCCTTGTTTTGGTCTTGATTTTTTCACTGTCCTTGCTTTCCGTTCCTCTGGGGGCGGAGCTTGTGACGGTCACTTCCCCTGCCCGTCTTTCGGAGGCTATTGCCTCCTCTGATAATATGGCGATGATAAATCTGCCCGAGGATATGACCTTTGGGGAGGACTTGCCCTGCCTTTACGTCAATAAAAGCCTGGTCCTTCGCGGAGATAAGGCTGACCCCGTCACACTCACCGAAGGGCGGTTTATCGTAGAGGGACAGAGCGACCTGCCAATTACGGTGGTATTTGAGAATATTAATTTTATAAGCACTACCAAATCTCCCGCCCCCGCAGTTGAGGTGAAGGGCAACGTAAATATTACCTTTTCGGGCTGTACCTTTGAGGGGTATTCGGCCTCGGCGGTAAGGATATTGGCGGTTGAAAAGAAATATATAGGCGCGAGCTTCAGGAATTGCGTCTTTAAGGATAACACCACCTTTAGCAGTCAGCTTGCTTTTTTCGATTGGGGCGGCGGAATTGCCGCTATGGGAGAGGACGGCAATCTGACTCTTGATCTGACGGGATGCGTTTTTGATAATAACGGTTCGATAGAAGGGGGCGGACTCTTCTTCAGGGGAGCCACAGCAACCCTGACGGGCTGTACCTTTAAGAATAACGGCGCAAAGGATTGCGGCGGCGGTCTTTGCGGAGAGGACAGTCGGGTCACCCTTAATAAATGCGTCTTCACCCTTAACAGCGCCAAGGGAAAGGGCGGCGGAATTGCCCTTTCGGGCGTTGAGTTGACCATGAGTGATTGTATAGTGGCGCAGAACGGATCCAAAACCGCGGGTGGCGGACTCTGGCTTAAGGCCACGTCAAGCTACGACGGGTCGGGAAATATTGATAATTGCTCCTTTTATCTTAATGAGGTTGCTCCCGTTTACAAAAACTCCGACCCTGACCTTGGGGCGGCGTGCTTTGAGCTATCGGGACGGAGCGAGGTAAATATCCGCCTTTCCACCTTTGCTTATCATCAGGGTGAGCAGGTGATATACGATGATCCTCATATTAACTTTTTCGGTTGTATATTGGAGGGTGACGGGCTTGAAAAAGAGCTTCCCTCCGCGCAAAACGGATACTGCCTTATATACGACGAGGACGAGTCGGTGCCCACTATTGACTCGGAGAACAGGCTTTCCGACTTTCCTCACCTTAACTGTATAAACGACGACCCTGCTCTCCGCATACCCCTTGAGGCTGTCAAGGAGGCCTACGGCAACACCTTCAGTGGGTATTACGGCACCTTCCCCGTGGGGGATAACTACGGTGAGGTGGAAATGAGCTTTACCTTCCACAGCCTTCGCACCCAGATTGTCAAGGCCACCCGCGGCACACCCATTCCCGAAATTCCCGCCCCCATGCGTGATATGTATTCCTTTGGCGGCTGGTACCTACCCGACGGGAATAGGCTGGCGGGATACAGACTCCTTGTTGGCGGCGACGTAAAGAGTATAGAATTTTCTCCCCTTTGGACTCATAATACCAAATACTACCTTACCCTTGCAGGATGTGGATTTGCCATTGTTTGCGGGGTTATTGGTTGGGTTGTTATTAAGAAAAGAATGAGGACAGTACAGTTGCCAGAGAGCGCCGACGGCGTATAAAATACAGAAAAAACATCTTACAGTAAATAGACAAAAGAAACGGACGGTAAACCATTATGTCAAAAGGAATGCAGTCGCTTCGCGAACTTTATAAGATAGGAAGAGGCCCTTCCTCTTCTCACACCATAGGCCCCGAAAGAGCCTGCCTGAGAATGAAGAAAAAATACCCCGAAGCGGACAGCTTTGAGGTTGTTCTTTACGGCTCTTTGGCTATGACGGGTGAAGGTCACGGTACGGATAGTGTCATAGTAAAGACCTTTACACCACTTCCCGTTAAGGTGGTCTTTAATACCGAAAAGACCGACCTTCCCCATGCTAACACCATGGATATGATAGCATATAAGGACGGAGCCGAGATAGGCCGCGAAAGGATAATGAGCGTGGGCGGCGGCACCATAAGGGCAGAGGGTGAGCAAGTGGCAGAAATTCCCTTGGTTTACACACTTTCTACCTTTGATGAGATTTCCGAATACTGCGCTTCCAAGAGAATGCGACTCTGGGAATACGTGGTTGAGGTTGAGGGTGAGGAGATTCTCGACTACCTTGACGACGTGTGGCAGGTAATGAAAAACTGCATCTACGACGGCCTTACCGAATCGGGCGAGCTTCCCGGCGGGCTTAAATTACAGCGTAAAGCTAAATACCTTTACAATCAGCGACACATGGACGAAAGCCCCGCCACCAGAGAAAACCGTGTGGTTTGCTCCTACGCATACGCAGTAAGCGAGCAGAATGCGGCGGGTGGCACCATTGTTACCGCCCCCACCTGCGGTGCGTCGGGTGTTTTGCCCTCCGTACTCCTTTACGAGCAGGAGAGATACGGCCTTCGTGACGCGGTGATAGTCAAGGCTCTTGCCACGGCGGGAATCATAGGCAACCTTATCAAGACCAACGCCTCCATATCGGGTGCGGAATGCGGATGTCAGGCCGAGATAGGCTCTGCCTGCAGTATGGCGGCTGCCGCCCTTGCGGAGTTGTTTGAAATGGGTCTGCCCCAGATAGAGTATGCGGCAGAGGTTGCTATGGAGCATCATCTTGGTCTTACCTGCGACCCCATATTCGGCCTTGTGCAGATACCCTGCATTGAAAGAAACGCCGTTGCGGCCATGAGAGCCATAAACGCAGTCAGCCTTGCAAACTTCCTTACCGATACGAGAAAGATATCCTTTGACCTTGTTATAAAAACCATGTACGAAACCGGCCGTGACCTGCTTTCTCACTACAGAGAAACCAGCGCGGGGGGACTCGCGAAACTCTATAAATAAAAAGGAGAAAAAATATGATACCCGCATTAGTTCTGTTTGCGTTAACCTACGTACTTATGCTTATTTTTGGCAAGTACCGCCCCTACATAGCCATTGCTTCGGGACTTATATTCGTCCTTTCGGGCATGCTTCCCCTGAGCGAAGTTTTTTCATCCATAGACTTTAACGTTATCCTTATGATAGCGGGAACAATGGGTCTTGTGGCTCTCTTTACCGAGAGTAAGATGCCTGCCCTTATGGCTGACCTTATAATGGAAAAGGTGCCTAACATAAAATGGGCGGCGGTTGCTCTGTCGATTTTTGCGGGAGTTATTTCCGCGTTTGTTGACAACGTGGCCACCGTGCTTATGGTTGCTCCCATAGCCCTTGCAATATGTAAGAAGCTGAACGTTAACCCCGTTTCCTTTATCATCGCCATTGCCGTTTCTTCAAACCTTCAGGGTGCGGCAACCCTTATAGGCGACACCACCGCCATAATGCTTGGCTCCGCACTGGATATGAGCTTTTTGGAGTTCTTCTGGTATCAGGGCAAGGCAAGTATCTTCTTTGCCGTTGAGCTTGGCGCGGTAATCTCTGCATTGATTCTCCTCTTTATATTCAGAAAAGAAACCACTCCCGTTGAAAAGGCTAAAGAGAGAACCAAGGTCACCGACCTTGTGCCCACCTATCTTTTGGTTGCGGCTCTGGTTCTGCTTATAGTTGCATCCTTCATCCCCGAAAAGCCCGCGGAAACCAACGGTCTTATCTGTTGCGCCCTTTTGGTAATCGGCCTTATCTATACCGTTATCAAGAGAAAGAGCTTTAAGGCTGTGGTTGCTCCCCTTAAGGAGATAGATTTTACCACCATTGGCATACTTCTCGGCCTCTTCCTTATGATAGGCGGTATCTCTGCACAGGGCGTTATCGACGCCGCCGCAGATGGCCTTGCTCATCTTGGTGGGGGTAACGTATTCCTTCTTTATACCATTATCGTTTGGGGCTCGGTTATTATCTCCGCATTTATTGATAACATCCCCTACGTTGCAACAATGATTCCCGTTATTGCGGGCCTTGCCGCCGCCCTTAACGTT